>NZ_JALEXO010000093.1 GCF_022780145.1 Intestinibacter sp. | reverse complement strand
GATACTCGCCAAGAGCTAAACCTTCATCTAATTTTAGTTTGCCCATAGACAGTCTTTTTAAGTATACCACTTTTTTGCCTACACTCTCAAACATTCTTTGTACTTGGTGAAATTTTCCCTCGTGGATTGTCAGCTCTATCTCTGAAATGTCGTCGCTTTTTAATATTTCAAGCTCTGCCGGCATAGTTTCGTATCCATCATCTAATGTTACACCTTCAGCAAAAGCCTTTACATCTTCTTCTGTAACAACTCCTTCAACCTTTGCATAGTAAGTTTTTGGGACATGTTTCTTAGGTGATAATACTCTGTGTGCTAGCTGACCATCATTTGTAAGCACTAACAATCCTTCTGTATCCTTATCAAGTCTTCCAACTGGAAAAGGCTCAAAAATCAAAGCCTCTTTATCTATTAAATCTAAAACAATCGGATCTCTCTTATCAAATGTAGCTGATATATACCCATCAGGTTTATTTAACATCAAATATATAAACTCCTTATAAACTACCTTCTCTCCATCAAAAAGTATCTCGTCATTTTCCACATCGACTTGAACTCCTGGATTATTTATTACCTTTCCATTTACTTTTACTAATCCACTTTTACATAATTTTTTTAATTCACTTCTACTTCCATATCCTAGATTGGATAATATCTTGTCTATTCTTTGTTTTTTAGGCAATGCTTTTCCTCCCTTTCTTTATATTTATTATATATTATTTACTTATTAAGTATGTCGTTTATTGTCTTATCTAGCAAAATATTATATTCTACATAAATATATATTGTTCATATTTAATAAATTTTATAAATTTACATCTGTACGTTTTTACCTTTTAAGTATATAATATAATTGATGGGTAAGTGTTGTAAATTTTTAACTATTTTTTAATTTATGGAGGTACAAAATGTTAGTTTCTGCTAAAGATATGCTTATAAAAGCAAAACAAGGACACTACGCTGTAGGTCAATTTAATATAAACAACTTAGAATGGACAAAAGCTATATTATTAACTGCACAAGAAAATAATTCACCAGTTATATTAGGTGTTTCTGAAGGTGCAGGAAAATATATGGGTGGATATAAAACTGTTGTTGGAATGGTTGAAGGTATGTTAGAAGAATTAAACATAACTGTTCCAGTTGCTCTTCACTTAGACCACGGTTCTTATGAAGGTGCTAAAAAAACAATAGCTGCTGGATTCTCTTCAGTAATGTTCGACGGATCTCATTATCCAATCGAAGAAAATATAGAAAAAACTAAAGAAATAGTTGAATTAGCTCATTCTAAAGGAATATCAGTTGAAGCTGAAGTTGGTGCTATCGGTGGAGAAGAAGACGGTGTTGTAGGAAGCGGTGAAGTTGCTGATCCAGCTGAATGTAAACAAATAGCTGATTTAGGTATAGACTTCTTAGCTGCTGGTATAGGTAATATACATGGTAAATACCCTGCAAACTGGGCTGGATTAAACTTTGAAGTTTTAGGAAAAATAAACGAAGCTACAGGAGATATGCCATTAGTATTACACGGTGGTAGTGGTATACCTGATGAAATGATAAAAGAAGCTATATCTCTAGGTGTTGCTAAAATAAATGTTAACACTGAATGCCAATTAGTATTCGCTGATGCAACTAGAAAATACATCGAAGAAGGAAAAGACCAACAAGGTAAAGGATATGACCCTCGTAAATTATTAGCTCCAGGATTTGAAGCTATAAAAGTTTGTGTTAAAGAAAAAATGGAATTATTCGGTTCTATAGGACAAGCTTAATTATAAAAAGTTAAAAATGAGACAATCGGAAAGGGTTGAAGGAAGCTTCAACCCTTTTTTTATTTCTTACAGTTATATTTTAAACTAGAGCACATTATAAAAAATCTTACTAAATATTATACAAGCTCAATATATATTCTAAATCTACAAAAGGCTCTTCAGAAATAACTAAGTCCTTCTCTGATTTAACATGGTTTAGATGCTTTCCGAAAATCGCCTTTCTTATTACACTAGCAGAAAATTCTCCTTCTTCATCAAATAAATCCTTTCCTATACAATCGATATCCCATTCCTTTAAATGATTTTCTATATAAGGAGCATTTTCTTCTACGACATATAGTTTATCTACACTAGTAGCAAATTCTATCACCTTTTCCTCTGGTATAGGATTTACCACCTTTAAATCTAGATAAGAAACTGTATCGGCAAGTACCTCTTTTGTGTAGAAAGTACATATTCCAGAACAAATAAATCCTACTTTATCACTATTATGCTCAATTTTATTAAAATCATCGGTCTCCGAAATATTTCTACAAGCCTCTATTTTATCTTTTATGCTCATTTCCATCTGTTGAACATTAGAATTCTTCGGTTCATCGCATACGACTATACCTGAAGAGCATCCAACTCTAGCTGTAATCCTAAAAAGTACAGGCATTTTATAAGCTTTGCTGATTTCAAATGCTTTTATAAGCATATTTTTTGTATCTCTACTAGAGCCTGGTTCCATAACTAGTAGATTAGATGATTTTGCTTTTTCTCTATTGTCATTTATATCGTCCTTTGAAATCATCCCTGAATCATCAGTCAATATAACTACTAGTCCACCCTCAGTTTTTGTACCTATGTTTAATAAATTAGAATCCATCGTATTACAAAATGTCAGAGTTTTCTTTCCAGTATTAGAAATTCTTATCGCCTGCTCTATATTTACATTTTCACTTATAGACATCTCCACCTTTAGATCATCTTTAAAATCCTTTATCGATGCAAACAAGCTCGTCTTCAAAATAGAAGGATATGCACATATGACATCTACTCCTGCCTCGTAAATCCCTCTAGCAATAGATTCATTCCCAGTTAAAAATTTTCTCATAATTATTTACCACCTTAAAAAAATAAAATTATTATAAATTATAGCATTTTTTTACATAATTAAACATAAATCAAGAAAATTATCTGAAAATTCTTTATTAAAAAAGCGAGCCTCTAATTTGTAATAATTATAAATTTTAATTATTACAAATTAAAGGCCCGCAATTTTATTTTCTCATATTTACAAAATCTATAAACTATAGCTATTATTAAAAAACTATAGACCCAAATCTAATAAATTTATCAATTATCTAGCTATAGAATTTAGACGCACCTATTAATTGTCTCTTAGAAACAATTTTCGCAAGATTTTTTAAAGAAGCGATTTTAATATCTTCAAAGCTTACTAAAAATACAAATTTAAAATCAGTAAATTCTTGATTTATATTATATACTTCAAAATAACATTTTATATTGTCCATGCTATAAACATCTTGAAGTTCTGCTTCTATTTCATCTGTTGTGTCCTTTAAGAAACGTCTAACATCATCAAACATAATTTCAAAGAATGACTCGTCAACTGATTCTCCTAATTCTTCAATAGCTTCAAGTATTTCTGCTCTAGAAAATACCTTTTCTGATAATTCACAATCAAAAACCATTATGTTTTCTTGATTTATTGAATTAGATATATCTTGTAAATAACCAATATCTTGACGTTCTGCAAGAATGTCTTTTACCTCTTTACTATTTACGTGAAAGCTACCTTTTCGATTTTTTAATTTTAACTCTATCATTAAACTTCGCCTCCTTTGAGTAAGCTAACTTAATTATAGTCTATCAATAACACCTTTTATTTCTTTCCAGCAAGAAACTCTAATAATGTTTTCATGCTCTACATTTTTATTGTAGTTACAATCAATTAATATTACTTTTATACCACCGTCTGCAAGATGCAAAGCATTTCTCGGATGGTCTTCTATAAATATATCACATTTTAGCTCTTTGGCTTTATCAAGCTTTTTATCTGTTCCAAGTAAATAAAGAGGTACATGAGATAATTGTTGTTTTTTGAGCCAATTTCTTGTTATTTCTTCTAAATCAGCACTTCTTGCTGTTACAAAAGATAAATTATTCTCTTTATATAGTTCATCAATTACTTCCTTAGCTCCTTCAACAACCTTTGCTTCTGAATAAGAATTTAAATAATTTGAATGAAGTTTGTCTAACATACCTTCTAAAGTATCTCCATATAGTTCTGCCCAAAATACAGTTGTAAAATCTTCTTCAGTTAGATTTTTATTGTAAATACTGTTTAAGTAAGGCATATAATGGTATGGACTAGTAACTGTTCCATCAATATCAATACATATATTTAAATTTTTCATATTTTATCTCCCATTTTCTAAGAATTCATTATATCATATACTCTAGTATAATTCAAAAAAACATATATCTCCATACTAAAAAAAAATTTTATTAATTTGTAATAAATTCTGATAAAAAAAATTGAACATCTCAAACGTTTATAGTTGTCGATGTTCAAATTTTTTATTTTTAACTGTTTTCGATTTTTTTCTCTAAATTAGAAATTTTA
The DNA here is from genome assembly GCF_022780145.1 of Intestinibacter sp. GTDB lineage: Bacteria > Bacillota > Clostridia > Peptostreptococcales > Peptostreptococcaceae > Intestinibacter. The sequence continues at coordinate 15,877 of NZ_JALEXO010000093.1, read as the reverse complement.
CTTTTATATTGATTTAATTTTTGATCTGAGTTATTTATATATTGTTTTACTTTAGGTATATAAGTAGTATTTTTTTCATTTAGTATTAAATTTACTTGTTCTACTGCCTTATATTTCATCTCGTATGCTTCCTTTACACATTGCAAGCATTCCTCTAATATCTGAGTATCCTCATGCTGTGATAGTTGTGGAACCTCCATATCATCGTAAATCTCGATGACTCTTTCACACATATACATAGCCTTCTCCACTTTCTTCTCCACACTATCTAAATCCTTTAGGTATGTTTGTATATCCTTTGTACATGATACGCAATCCTTTATTGGATTCAAAGCAATATCCTCTATATCTCTAACATCTCTTTTAAAATGCTTTATCTTCAATAAATCATCGTGCTTTTTATCTAAAGATAAATCAGAATCATTATAACTTACGACAAAAGCACTCTTCGTATCCTGCTCAATTTTCTTAATACCGCTTATATACATATTGCTTATAACTAAAGTCGTCGCCAAAACAACGTACATACAACCATAAATACAAGCCCTACTAAATTTCTTATAATTCCTAAAAAGAACCGTCAAAGGTATTAAATACAAAATTATAAATACTAATATCCATCTCATAGACCCATCTCCTTATCTATCGTCACAAATATATTAAGTTCCCATTTTAAATCAAACTTAAAATAATACAATGCATATTTTAGTATTTACAATTTTTATAAATATTAATCCATTATTTTTAAATTTTTATTAATCCAATACCTTAACTAATTTAAAATCCAGATAATCACTAGATGCAAGAATGTATTCTATTCCATTTCTAATCCCTTTAAGTCCCATATCAAATGATTCTTTGCCATGTAGATGCCCGTATATCACTTTTTTAACACCGTACTTTTCATATAGCTTAGTAAATTCTGATTCTTCTAGTTCGTCATTTGTAGGTGGATAATGAGTTATGGCTATTAGATTTTGATGTCCTGCATTTACAGCTGCTTGTATCGACATTTCTAATCTCATAACTTCTCTTTTATATATTTTCATATCATTTTCATCAAACTTAACTTCATTTGGACAAAGCCAACCTCTACTTCCACATATAGCGTAATCACCGTATGTGAAATATCCGTTTTGTATAAAATTCATGTCGTCATCTTGATACATGGCATTTACTTTAGAAAGCGAGGCCCACCAATAATCATGGTTACCTTTTATAAAAATTTTCTTGCCCGGAAGCGCCTTAACTATATCTAAATCGGCCTTTGCCTCTTGTAAATTCATAGCCCAAGAAGTATCCCCAAGAACCAACACTGTATCCTCATCGCCGACTACTTCTCTCCAATTTGTAATTATTTTTTCCTCGTGATTATCCCAGTTATCGCCAAATATATTCATCGGCTTGGGATTTTCCGTAGAAAAATGCAAATCGCCTATTGCGTATAAACTCATAAATCGATCTCCTTTCATCAATCTTTTTTATAATTTAAAAGCTGTCTCAAAATTTAAGACAGCCCCCTCCTGTTATTTTTCTATTCTATGCGTTTTAAAATCTTCTAAAATATAATCTATTTCTTCTTTCAAAGCAACTATTTCATCTATATCTCTCTCACTATCTATCTTGTCCAATCGTCTTTGATATTTAAGAGCACTGCTTATTTCTCCTAGATTATAAAGCTCTTGTATTTTCTTAAGCACATCCTTTAATGTAACAGACTTCGCTTGATACATCACTTGAGCCTTCATTATATCCTCTCTTATTTCACTCATTTCCTCATCCAATAAAAACGCTGCATCTGCCGCTTTTCTCAGTCTCAATGCGACATTTTCTGGTATGTAATGCTCGTATTTATATTTTAGAGAATGCTCGATAGTTGCCCAGAAATTCATAGCAAGAGTTCTTATTTGTATTTCGCAATTTATCTCCTTTGACCCTGCAATTGAATTTATAGGATATTTTATTATTAAATGATAGCTTCTATATCCGCTTTCCTTGAAATTAGTGATATAGTCCTTTTCATTTATAACAGTCATATCTGTTCTATTTTTGATTAAGTCTACAATAGTATATATATCCTCAACAAACTGACACATAATTCTTATGCCAGCGATGTCATCTATATTTCCTTCTATATCATTGACATCTAGTCTATTTGCCTTAGATATTATAGAAGAAATCTTTTTAGTTCTCCCCGTAACAAATTCAATAGGAGAATACTCACCCTTAGTTAAAAATTCTTTTCTTATGTTTTTAAATTTTACTTTAAGTTCTTCAACTGCATGTTGGTAAGGAGCTAATATTTCATCCCATTTTTCGTAATTCATATTATTCACCCTTCGTCCAATAATTTAACAACCACAACTATTTTACCATAATTTATTTTGTTTTTGTATAGTAAAGCAAATCTGAATCCTTTAATTCATAATCTATTTCATCTAAATCTGCTAAATAGCTAATAAAAGATACTAATGAGGTTCTAAAGAAGTAGTATTCTTTATAATTATAGGTCAAATTATTATCCTTTATTATTTTTTTAAGTAAAGTTTCTATATTCATAGGAGCTTTTAGATTTTCTCTTATTTGATTTAGATATTTGTACACAGCTTCTCTATGCTTTCTTATCGAAATAGTAGCATCCTGCTTATCTAAAACATATTTGCCGTGAGCTAATACTAAATAATCAAAATCCAATAATTGAACTTTATTTAAGGAATTTAAATATTCATTTACATCATATAATAATAAGAAGTCGTATTTACTTAATGTTTCTTCACCTATTAACAAATCTCCTGCAAATAAAACTCTATCCTTTGTTAGGATTCCTACACTTCCAGGAGTATGCCCCTTTAGACTAATAACTTCAAAATTTTCTCCTTCTATATTTAAAATTCCTTCACTTATTGTTTTATCAATCAGCACGCTTTCGTTTTTTCTATGCGAAAGCTTTGCAATAAGGAATTTGTTGCTTTTTCCTCCCAAAATAAAATCCGAAAATAAATCTGGTCTTTCTATAAATAGCTTTGCATATTCTGAAGCTAAAATCTCAATATTTTTATCACTGGATTTTAGCTGAGCACATCCACCGTAGTGGTCCTCGTGCTCATGCGTATTTATAATATATTTTAATCTTATATTCTCATTTTCAAACATCTCGAGCATCTTTTTAGGTCTCAAACCGCTAAGTCCAGGGTCGATTAACAATGCATCGTTATTTTCAAATAAATACACACCTGTATTAGTTCCACCTTTTACAAAATATGTATTTCCTAAAACCTTCTGTAATTTCATAAAGCTACACCCCTTGTAAAATTTCAGTCTTTTTCTATTATATCATGTAAATTTTCTTGATTCTATCTACTACCTTTGTATTATTTTCCTTAGTTATTCTAATTTTAATCTTATATGCAAAATCAGAATTCATCAGATACTCTATAAAATATTCAACTATGCCCCTATCTCTATAATCAATATCGATAAGTCCACTTCCCAAAATCCTAGAATCTAAGCTCATTACTTCATCACAAAAACTCAGCCTACTTTGCTTAGATAAATAATCTAATTCTGGCTTAAACTTTTCGCAGTATTTTATAGAAAAACTTAAAACCTCTTCGCTTATATCTATATCGTACATCTCTTTGATAGCATCTTTATACTCCATATTTTGTTTGATCACTCTCTGTAAGTTCTTATTGTAATCCTTCTTCTCCCAATGACCAAACAATCTACAATTCAGAGGTCTAACTTCGTATATCAAGCATCTATTGTTATCGTCCTTAAAAGGGCATGAGTTCTTTTTTAATAGTTCTAAAAAGTAATAGTCGATTATTTTATCAATAGAAGCTCTCCTAAGCTCATTTCTATCCATTAAATACTTATATATATTTAAAAATTCGATTAAATTTATACCTACAGACTCCATACAACAATTGCCGCATCCACTGCAATCACCCTTTGGCAGCTTAGAATATATATCATTTAATTTTTTAAAGTACCCTTTTTTCTCGCAAAATTCTATACTTTCTAGTATTTGAGATTTTTTTATACTAGTCATAACATTCTCCTCTTGTTATAATTATTTAGTTAATACAAAAACTTATTATAACACATTTTTGACTATAAATATCAGGAGGCAACCAAATGAATAGATATACTAAAATTATCAACATGATGGAAAGTTATTTTACTAAGGATTTTGAAAAAACTAAAAAAGGATTCACTAAAGTTAGAGAAGTTAAAGAAGAAACTGTAAGAAAAGCATTTTTAAAAGGAAACTGTGAGGTTTTAGTAATACTTGAAGACTCTGATAGAGAGATATTACTAGACGACTTTTCTTCTGATGAAGATATAAAAAAATACTTAGGTGCATCTTTCATAAATCCAAAGAGATAGTACATTTCTAAATATAAAATACAAATCCATAAGTCTAATGTTTTTGCTATAGTTAATTACAATTTTTCTATAGCAAAAACAAAATGTTATCACTTAATACAATTCTGTTTCTTTTTTGTTTCCAAATTAATCCATTCGCTGTGATACAATATTAAAAAGTGTCTATTGAATAAATATATATTAAGTTAGTAAATAACAAACAATAGGAGGAATTACTATGAAAACGTTTAAAAAAATTCTAAGTATTGCAGTAGTAGTTTGCATGATAATATCTACAACTGGATTATTCCAAAACGTAGATGCTGCTAGTGTATACGGAAATTCTAATTCCAACATAAATAATGGTGGAGTAGCTGCTTATAAAGATGGCTATAATTATGTAAGATCATCTAAGCCAACTAACGTTCTTATGACATCTTACAATCTATACAAAATAAAAGGAACTAGTTCTACTAAAAAAACTATCGCAACTAATGCTTACTTAATGACTTCTATAAATGTAGTTGGAAACTATGTTTATTATCTAGGTACATATAATAGTGGACAAAGCGTTGGTATATATAGAGTTAAAACTGATGGTACTGGAAAAACTAGACTAATCGGTGATGTTGAAAGTCCTTTTATGGTAAAAGACACTGGTATATACTACATAAAATCAACTGATGAATATGACAAGCTATGTTATTATAGCATTTCATCTAAAAAGACAACTAAAACTCTTTATACTACAACTACAAGAACTATAGATGCTTTATCTATTTCTGGTAACTACGCATATATACTTGCAACAGGATATGAAAACCAATTAATCTACAAAATAGACACAAATACTAAAGCAAGAACTACACTTAAAAAGTTAGTTACTTACACATATGACGATGAAGATTATGATGACGAAGATTACGATGATTCAGATATAGATCTTGATGATTTCGATGAAGATTTTGATTGGGATGATTTTGAAGACTATGATGATGAAGAATATTCTATAGATGAAATGATTTACTATCAAGGATATATCTATTACATAGTTTCAGATTATGATGGTACAGAAGTTTATAAAATGACTGCTGATGGTAAAAATGAAACTAAAATAACTTCTTTAACAACTACTTCAATGAACCTATATAATGGTAAAATCTACTATGTAAACGCTAATAACAGTATCTGCCGTATGGACTTAAATGGAAAAAACAGAACTACTCTTAGAAAAGCTACAGATACAGATACAAAGCTTACATTAGCAAACGTTGGAATATGCACAGGAAATAGTAGAATATACTATATGTCATTAGAAATGGGAATTACAAGTGAAGGCGCTTACAGTGCAGCTATAAATGTTTATAGAACAAAATTAGACGGAACTTCTAGAAGCAAAATATAATTAATTTTTACATAAAAAAGTCACACTAATACTTAAGGAAGGGAGTATATACAAATTGTATATACTCTCTTCTTTTGTAAAAAAAAAGATGTACAATTTAAAATTGTACACCTTGCTATATCTAACATATTTTTATTTTACGAAATGAACTGCTCCATTTATTCCACCGTAGTTACTTGCGAAATAATTAGTAAATTCACTTACTGATTTTACTATTACACTACCTTCTGGCATTCCGTTGTATGTATAATTATCAGAGTAGTATACTTTTCCATCTATTATCGCATGTATAAATAAAACGTGTCCTACAGAGCTTGAAGATCTATAGCTTTTTGGGAAGCTTACAACTATGTTATATACATTTTTTCCGTTGTTTGCATTTATTATCTTTGTAAGACAACTTCTTCCTGAATATTTCTTTTGAACGTATCCTGTACTAGTTGTAGCATTTGCTCTTAAGTTATAATACCAGCCACTACCATTCCAATATGTATCTGGAACTTGGTATATCTTTAATGCTCTAAGTTGAGAATAAACATATAAAGAACATTGATGAGCAAAATTACTTCTTCCTGCTATTGATTTAGCCTTTTTATATGTAGAAGCTATTTGGCTTTTTATTTGGCTTACACTTTTATTATCTGTTGAAACAGTTTCTTCTGCTTCTGAACCACTTGATACTTTTTCTAATGTCCATATTTGTTTAGTACTTCCACTTGAGTAAGTTTTAACACATACATTAGAACCGTTAGTACTTCCAGTAGCTGCTAAAACACAATTGTCATTGCCTGCTGAGCGAATAACATATCCCTTTGATACTTTTTGTAATACCCATAATTGAGTTCCATCACCACTTGAATCTTTAGAATATATATTTACATTAGAACTAGATTGTACACTACTTCCTTTAACATTTACTACTTTAGTTGAAGCACATTTTGGAGATAGCCAGTATTGTCCTGATAATTTGCTTATTTTAAATGTTTGTCCTGATGTTCCATCTTTAGTGTATATATTTACATTTGTTCCATTACTACTTCCGCTGCCTGCAACATTTAAATATTTTCCACTATATACATTTTTTATACGATATGATCCTGTTGATATACTCGATGCTGTATATGCATCAACTGTAGTTGGAACTGCAACCTGACAAACTATAGTACAAGCTATTAATATCGTACACACAAGCCTCTTCACTATATTTTTCACTTTTCCGATTCCTCCTAATTTTATATAAATTTGTTACAATTTTTTTCTGTCATTGTAAATTTTGTAACTTTTTTGTTACTTTTATAATATATTAAATAACAATTTATGTCAACATTGTAAGTTTTATCTTTTTTTAAATTTTTTTATTTTATATGTATATAATTTATAAATTTGACCCATAATACTAATGTAATTTAAATATTTAACTCAATCTCCCCCAATTTAATTGAGCTTTCATTCCCCCAAATGAAAGCTCTTATTTTTTAATCAACCTATTTGAATTACTCGATTACAATAATAAGTTTAAATATACTTGATAAAATTTACATTAATATGTTAAGTTAGATATTAATTATATATAAATTCGGAGGAACTAATGATAAAAATAGGTAAAATAAATTTAGATTGTGATTTTGAATATAGAATAATCAGAGAAGAAGATGACGATTTAGATATATACGTAGATGTAAATTATAGATGCCTAGATATAGATATAGGTGAATCTAGTTTTTTTAATTCTAGAATACAGTTTCCATATGTAAGATCTATATTACTTAGAATAAATAAAAATATGGAAACTATAACAGTTCATTTAATGAGAGATATAGATCTTTTTTCTGCATTTGCAAATTTTGAACTAGATTTATCTAACCATATTCTCTCTATAAAAAATAAATACGAAAAAGTAATATTTTCTAAGATAAAAATAATCTAAATAAAACAAAATTGGGGGCCTTAATAGGCCCCCGTATAAAAATGTATTACTTATACTATAACACTTTTATTGTTTTCAGTCAATATTTTCCGAAAATTCTATAATTTTAGCTTATTATACAATTTGTATTTATAATTGCCATATTATCTATATTAATATACTTATTTATTGTATAATATAAAATAGACTTTTATAACAAATATCAAACTTAATTTATACATTATTTTTTTTATATGGTCAAATATTGTTTCCTATTTGTTATAATAAATTTATTAATTAATATATTTTTACGGATTAGTTTAATCCTCATTTTAAAAAGAATATATTCTTATTAATTTTTTTAGATAGTTGAAAGGAGTTATTTATATGAGTTTATTAGTTTTTGGACATAAAAGTCCAGACACAGATTCCATATGTTCTGCTATTTCATTAGCATACTTAAAAAACAAATTAGGAGTTGAAGCTACTCCTTATGCTTTAGGAGAAATAAGAAAAGAAGCTCAATATGCTTTAGATTATTTTAATGTTAAAGCTCCTGAAGTTCTTGAAGATGTAAAAATCCAAGTTAAAGATTTAAACTATGATAAAGTAAAATCTTTAAAACCTAGCGATTCAGTATTAAATGCTTATAATACAATGATAGAAAAAGGAACTAAAACTTTACCAGTTGTTTCAGTTGATGGAAAATTCGAAGGTATAATAACAATGGTAGAAATAGCTAAAAGCTTAATGTATCAACATTTCAGAAAAGTTAATATACCTCTAGAAAATGTTTGTTATAACTTAAAAGGTGAAGTATTAGTAAAATGCAACGAAACTTTCAGTGGTAGAGTAACTACTTTATCTTATGGAATAGAAGAAATCATGAATCTTTTAGGTGAAGGAGACATCGCTATAGTTGGTAACAGATACGATATAATAGAATACGCTATAGATACTAAGGTTGCATTATTAATATTAACAGGAAAAGCAACTCTTAATGATGAATTAACTGCACTTGCAAAAGCTAACAATGTTACAGTTATATCTGTTGATGTTGACACTTATACAGCTTCAAACTTAATAAATCAATGTGCAGAAATCGAAGACATCATAACTAGAGATAACCTAGTTTCATTCAACGAAAACGACTACGTTGACGATATAAAACAAACTATGATAGATACAAACTTCAGATCTTATCCAGTTGTTGATGATGATGGTCAATTCTTAGGACTTGTTGGTAGAAAACATTTATTAAATCCATCTAAGAAAAATGTAATATTAGTTGACCACAACGAATTTGCTCAAAGTGCAGATGGTATAGAACAAGCAAACATAGTTGAAATAATCGACCACCATAAAATAGGCGGTATATCTACTGATTTACCAATATCAGTTAAGGTTTCTCCAGTTGGATGTTGTTCAACTATAATATACAATTTATACAAAGAAAAGAACGTAGAAGTTCCTAAAGATATAGCTGGATTATTATTATCTGCAATATTATCAGATACATTAATATTCAAATCTCCAACTACTACTGAATTAGACAAAGAAGCTGTTTTCGAATTAGCTAAAATAGCTGGTGTTGACTACGAGGCTTATGGAATGGATATGTTCAAGGCTGGTACTTCTTTAGATGAATATTCTATAGAAGAAATAGTTAATATGGACTTCAAAGAATTTAATATGAGTGGAAATAAAGTTGGTATAGGACAAGTTATGACTCTAGATATAGATTCTATATTAAACAAAAAAGATGAATACTTATCATATATAAATTCTACTGAATATGATATGTTAGTATTAGCTATAACTGATATAATCAAAGAAGGTTCTTACCTACTATACAAAGCTAATGATTCAGTAATATCTGAAGCATTCGGTGTAGACGCAGATCAAGGTGTATTTGCTGATGGTGTAGTTTCTAGAAAGAAACAATTAGTACCAAAATTAACTAACGCTGTAAAAAATATGTAATTTAATAAAAGCCCATTCTCATAAAAATTGAGGATGGGTTTTATTTTTACCAAAAAGAAAGAAAAGCTATTGCAAATATATTAATTCACAATAACTTCTCTCATTATCTACAGTTTATATTTTGCCTTGTCACTCAGGTGTATATTTTTTGTGTTTTTAAGACTCTTTAAACTATTTTAAATGATGTTTATACAAATGTAAATAGTATTTTATTGCCAAACTAATTACATTTTTTCAACTTCTGGATATTCAACTCCGAAAGTTTCTACTGTCATAGTTTTTATTCTTTGGTCTTCAAGTGGTTTATCCATTCTATTTACTTTAACTGAAGCTATTTTATCTACAACGTCTAATCCTTCTATTACTCTACCAAATGCAGCGTATTCTCCGTCTAGATGAGGAGCTTTTGCATGCATTATAAAGAATTGAGAACCTGCACTGTTTGGTTGCATAGTTCTAGCCATTGATAATACGCCTTTTTCATGTTTTAAATTGTTTGTAAATCCATTGCTTGAGAATTCTCCAGCTATAGAGTATCCTGGGCCACCCATACCATTTCCATTAGGGCATCCACCTTGTATCATAAATCCTTTTATAACTCTGTGGAATATTATTCCATCATAAAATCCGCTTTTTACTAAGCTTATAAAGTTGTTTACTGTGTTAGGAGCTATATGTGGGTATAATTCTGCTACCATTTTGTCTCCGTTTTCCATTTCTATAGTAACTATAGGGTTTTTAGTTTCCATGTCTATTTCTTTCCTTTCTTTTTGAGTTTTCATACTTTATTATATACCATTTTTTCTAAAAATAAATCCTAATTTTAACAAATACCATTTATTTTTCTAATAAGCTTAAATTGAAATTTTGTCCTATTTTATATCCTTCTTCGTACAATTTTGAGCAAATTTCTTTTGAGAAATTCAACATCTGTTTGTTATCTATTTGTGTCTCTGGTGAAATTATAACAACCTTACTATTATCTATTTTTTCCATAACTCTATCTGGCAATTTGAAATTATGTCTTGTGGATATTATTAATATTTTATCCACATTATCCTCAACTAATGGATCTATGTATGTATTTCGTGCCATGCCCCCATCTAGATTAAATCCATCAAATTTTCCTGCTGCTATATATTTTCTAAGCTCATCCGCTGAAAACAGCCTCCCTTCTTGATGATAGGGCAATGCACAGCTATATTTTATGTAATCAACTCTAGTTTTGTGGTCAAATTTTGATATATCCACAATCACTTCTTTGCCGTTTTTTTCCTTTACTTGTAGATAATTCACGTAAAATTTCGAATTATTTTTTGTATTATTGTCATTTAGTTCGTATAATAAATCTAAATCTTCACTGTTGTCTATAATGTTATCAACAGATTTAAATTGTTTTTTAGCTAATTTTTGATTAGTTATCCACATATTTTTCATTTTATCCACATTTTCTGTGTATAAGTAATAACCATTGATCGCTCCTATAGATGTACACGCGTATGAATCGTATTTTTTTATACCCCTATCATATAGTGATTCCAACACTCCTGCTTGAAACGCTCCCTTTGCACCTCCACCTGGAAGGCATACTCCTATACTCACTTTTGTCACTCCTATCATAAATTTGAGGGATGATTATCCATCCCTCAAGTTGTATTTATTTAATTAAATCTATCGTAGTGTATTCCTTATTTATAGTCTTAATTCCTTGATTATCAAAAGCTATAGTTATATCTGAACCCTTTAAAGCGACTACTGTACCTATTCCAAACTTAGGATGATGAACCTTACTTCCTAATTTTATGTTATCGACATCTACTACATCTGTCTTTTCCTTTATTGTCGCATTTGCTTTTTTAGCCATCTTCGCTTTATTTGCATTGTTCATATATTTTTTAGTGTATTTATCTAACATATTATAGCTTGCCTTCGAATATGAAACTTCCTTTTGAACCTTATTAAGTCTTTCCACACGATCCTCTGGAAGCTCTTCTATGAATCTAGATGCAACAGAATGATTAGTTCTACCGTATAAAGTTCTCTTGTTTGTCATGGTCATAAATAGCTCTTCCTTAGCCCTAGTTATACCAACGTAACAAAGTCTTCTTTCTTCTTCAATTTGAGTATCCTGCATAGATGCTATGGCTCTTGCTATAGGGAATAATTTTTCCTCCATACCACTTAAAAATACTACTGGAAACTCTAGCCCCTTAGCTGAATGTATAGTCATCAAGGAAACTCTATCTGCATGTTCCTCTTCATCGCTAGGCTCTGATGTAAGCGCTACGTTAGTTAAAAATGATTCTAAGCTAGTATCTTCATTTTTGCTTTCAAATTCCATAGCTACAGATATAAATTCTTTTAAGTTTTCTATTCTGTCCTGTGATTCTTCACTCTTATCTTTTTCTAGTTCGTCTACATATCCTGTAATATCCATAACTTTTTCAATCATCTTACTTGCAGGATATATTTCCTTTAAGCTTCTAAACGTAGACATCATATCTACAAAGCTGTTTATGCTCGCTTTTGCCTTTCTAGATATATCCGAATTTCCATCTATATCTATTAGTACTGAATATAAGCTTTCTTCCTTTAAGCTAGCTCTGTCTTCTATTTTTTCTATAGTTCTAAGACCTATACCCCTTCTAGGAACGTTTATTATTCTCTTTAGAGATATATCATCCTGTGGGTTTTGTATAACTCTTAAATACGCCACCATGTCCTTTATTTCTTTTCTTTCATAGAACTTAGTTCCACCGTAGATATTGTACGGAATTTGGCTTCTATTTAAAGCATCTTCTATTGGTCTAGCCTGTGCATTTGCTCTATATAAAACAGCAAAATCTCTATATTCTCTCTCCTCAGCTCTGACCATTGTAGCGATAGTATTTGCTATAAATTCTGCTTCATTTACTTCATCCTCGGCAAGCTGAATTTTTATCAATTCGCCTTCCTTCTTTTCACTCCAAAGCTTCTTTCTCTTTCTCTCTATGTTGTTTTGAATTAGTAAATTTGCCGCATCTAGTATAATTTGAGTAGATCTGTAGTTTTGCTCTAGCTTTATTACATGTACATTATCGTAGTCCTTCTCAAATTCAAGTATATTTCTAATATCTGCGCCTCTCCAGCCGTATATACTTTGGTCGTCGTCGCCAACTACACATATATTTTGATGTCCCTTTGCAAGCATTTTAATAAGCTCATATTGAGCTCGACTCGTATCTTGGTACTCATCGACCATTATATATCTAAATCTATTTCTGTAAAATTCTAGAACATCTTCATGCTCTCTAAATAGTTCTACAGTTTTTGCTATTAAATCATCGAAATCAAGAGCACTATTTCTCTTTAAACGATCCTGATAAAGCGCATAGATATCTGCAATTTTTGTTTTTGAAAAATCACCCTTATGTATTTCCCTAAATTGCTTAGGGCTTATAAGCTTATCCTTTGCATTTGAAATTATGCTAATTACAGTTTTAGGCTCTATAGCCTTTTCACTGTAATTTAACTCTCTCATACAATCCTTGATAAGAGTAATCTGATCCGCACTATCGTATATAACGAAGCTTCTATTATATCCGATTTTGTTTATTGCTTTTCTAAGTATTCTTACGCAACAAGAGTGGAATGTAGTTATCCACATTGCACTAGTATCTTCGTCCTTTAGAGTTTCATCTACCCTTTCTCTCATCTCATTTGCCGCTTTATTAGTAAAGGTTATCGCCAAAATATTTTCAGCCTTGACCTTTTTTACTTCCATAAGATATCCTATTCTAGTAGTTAAAACTCTAGTTTTTCCTGAACCTGCACCAGCAAGGATTAATATCGGTCCTTCTGTCTGTTCAACAGCCTCCCTTTGGGCAGGATTCAGCATCTCAATTGTATCTAAAATCATGATTTTCCTCCGTTTCTAATAAATATATTATTTAGAGTATAGACATATTTTAGACTATCTAATAAATAATTAAAAGGTATTTACTTTAAAAAATTTAAATCTTATCTACTAATTCGTTAAAAATTTTTTCATCATAATAATCTATTACTTTGTCATTTACAGCACTTCCAGCTAATATATATATTTCTCCGTGATTTAAACCTAAGCTTTTGCTTACAGGTCCTTGTTTAATGTCTATATATTGAATTTTTCTATACTGAATTATATTTATTCTTTTAGAAAACCTACCTGACATAATTGAAACGAAACTATCTCCCAAATAAATTCCAGCAGTTTTATATTTCATAAAATAATAAACAATTAAAAATAATATCAATACCACATTGGCAATTATTATAATTTTCATATTTCTAAATAAATTTAATTCATATATTGTAGCTATTATTAAATCGATTACACCTACTATCATAATTGATTTTATAAAGCTTATTGAAAAAATTTTATTTGACTGTTTTTCAAAATTCTTATCTATATCTAACTTAAACTCTGGCAATAATAAATCAAATTTTTCTAAAAGAACATCCTTGCTTTCAAACAATGTTATTTGAGATGATTCATTTTCATTATCGCTAATGCCAATTACATCTACATCTATTTTGTATTTATTAAAAATTCTACCCAAGATACTTTGATTTATATTTAAACCGTTTATTCTATCCACTAAAATAGAGTATTCCACTTGCTTAAAAAGTCCATAATTTAAATATATTTTGTCGCCTTTTCTACTTACTTTAAAATTATAATATTTTACGTAATCTCCAAATATATTTTTGAATATAGCACCAAAGTTTGCAACTATTATTAAAATTTCAACTAAAATACTCCATATTGATTTATAGCTTTCACCGAAGCTAAGTACAACTAAACCTACAAATATACAGATATTCACAAACAATCCCAATATACTTATATTATACAAACAATGCTTTAACACATCTGATGATGAATATTCGATATCATATGATATATCTGATGCTTCATACTTATTACTGTAAGCTATGTTATTGTTGTATTTATTAAAATCAGATTCTCCTTCACAGCTTTCTGCATTTATAGCAAAATCTTCATCACAAACTTTACTTCTTAAATTTTCGTTATTTTGATTTATAACTTCCAGTATTGTTCTTTTAAACTCATCAGCAATGTTCTTTTTCAATACAATTTCGATATCTGTTTGATCTGCAGTAGATAAGCTATCTGTGTCTATTTTGACCTTGCAGGTAGATATGATTCTTTCAAATAAATTTTGCTCTATATTTATATTCGCAATATTTTTTATTCCAAATGTATTTATCTTTTTATTTATAGTATTTCTCTCTATTATGATAGTACCTTGATCAATACTTATATAAGTTTTTCTCCATACCAAAATGTTGTAAATAGCATCTATCACTAAAATTATAAGTCCCACTAATAAAAGCCATTTAATGTGTCCAAAATCCTCAAAATTTCCTGTATCAATAAATTTTTTTAAATCATCTAAATTAGGTATTAAAATTATTATAAAAAATCCTATAATACCACTTATTTTTTCTAAAATAATACTTGGATGGCATCTAAATTTATTTTCCATAATGAAACGCCTCCTATAAATCTGCATTTTTTTCATCTATGGCGATTTGATTAATTTTATCCTTAAGTGAATCAACTATAAAGTTAGCCTTTTCATCTTCTAAAAAAGAAATTGTAACATCCCCACCTGCAGTAGTCACTATTACCTTTGAAAGTCCAAAAATATTATCTATAGGACCTTTTTCGATTGCGATTTTATGAAGTCTCTCTATTGGAACGATATTTCTCTCTGTAAATATAAATCCTTCTTTGACATCTATTCTATCCTTTGTTATACAATATCTATATTTTTCATATCTAATCTTTGGTGAAGCTAATAAATACACCAAATCCACAACAAATAATCCCAGCATAACGCCTTGAACAACTGTAGGAAGAATATTTTTAAAATTCCACCATACAGCAAATAAAATAGCTGTAACTATTATAAATTGAACTAAAGTCCCTAAAAACATACATTTTATAGCTTTTTTATTTAATTTTTGATATTCCAAACTTCTCACCTTCTTTTCATAATATAAAAGAATACGCTTTCTTATACATTAAAAAATATACGCTTTTGCTAATAATTTAAGACTATTAGCAAAAGGTATATTTTTTTAATCTAATATTTACTTTTTTATTCTAAATTAAGCTTTTTGTTTAATAATGTAGTTGTTCCAAAGAACAAAGCTACTGCAAT
>NZ_JALEXO010000276.1 GCF_022780145.1 Intestinibacter sp. | reverse complement strand
ACTAGCACTAGAGAATCCTACATTTTCGGAGATTTCAGTTATATTGTATTTATCGCTCAAAAGAAGAGGGAGGCTCTTTTTTATGCGATAATTTAATAGGTATTCAAATGGAGTTTGACGAGTTGCCTTTTTAAAAAATCTACAGCACTCGCTTTTACTTATATTGCAACATTTCGCTATATCTTCTAGTGTTATTTTTTCTTTGTAATTACTATGTATAAAATCTAGTATTTTAGATAATCTCAAAACGTCATTTGAATTAACAAATTGTTTTTCTTGCAAAATACAGTCTATTTCAGTGAAAAATAGAGACCATATTTCACATAGTTTACTTTTCACCAATAATTCATAACAAGGCTTCTTCTCTTGAAATATATCGTTAGCCTCTAGAACTAGAGACATTATTTTTTTATGAGTTTTATTTTTGGAATCTAGAAAAAAAGAAGGACATTGACCGCCGTTTTCGATTATATCAATATATTTGGTTTTTATTAGACTTTCTTCATGTCCAAATATAAAATTAGATCTAAACATTAGTGCCAAAAAAGCACAATCTTTATTGTTGTAGCCTTTAGCTGTGTGTAGAGTATGAGAGTTTATAAACAGACCATCTCCCTTTTTCATCTCGTAAATTTTATCGTTTACTCTATATTCCATAGAACCCTCTAATATAACTGAGAAGGTCATTTCATAGTGCCAATGATAGTCTAGAAATCCATATTCATATGCGAATAAAGTGTTGTAATCAAAGTCGATTGGAAAAGTAAAATCACCGTATTTTTTCTTTTCTAAAAGGTTATCTGTTACAATTATTTTTCGTTTCATTTTATCACCTCAATTAATTACACCTCAATATTGTTATAGAAATTGATAAAATCCTTATAGATATAATCTATATTTTAAATTATACTTATAACATAAAGAATAAGCAAGTTATAAAAAAAATTATTCAAATATCAGAAATTTATTTGAAAAATTAAATTAAAATATTTAATTTAGTTAATTAAATATTGAAAATTATATAAATTTTTCAATATATATTAAAAAAATTAAAAATATGGAGGTTTTAATATGGATACTATTAAATTAAACGGTTACGATTTAACTTTAGAAGATTTGATGAAGGTTTGTAGATATGGCTACAAGGTTGAACTTACAGAAGAAGCAATAGAAAGAATAAAAACTGCAAGAGATATAGTAGACGATTTGGTCGAACAGGAAAAGGTTTCTTACGGGATAACAACTGGATTTGGAAAATTTTCTGATGTAGTAATATCTAAAAAGGATACTAGACAACTTCAAATAAATCTAATAAGAAGTCACGCTTGTGGTGTAGGGGATCCTCTAAGTGAAGAAATAGTAAGAGCTATGATGTTACTTAGAATAAACGCATTATCAAAGGGATATTCAGGCGTTAGACTTGAAACTTTACAAGTTTTAATCGATTTACTAAATGCAGGTGTTCATCCAATAGTTCCAGAAAAAGGTTCATTAGGATCTTCAGGGGACTTAGCTCCTCTATCTCATATGGTTTTAACTATGTTAGGAGAAGGAGAAGCAATATATCAAGGTGTTAGAATGCCTTCTAAGGAAGCTTTAGATAAAGCAGGAATAAAACCTCTAGAATATTTATCATCAAAAGAAGGTCTATCATTAAATAATGGTACTCAATGTATGACAGCAGTTGGAGCTATAACAGTTTACGATGCAATAAATTTAATGAAAACTGCAGATATAGCATTAGGACTTACAATGGAAGCTTTAAATGGTATAACTTGTGCTATGGACGAAAGAGTACACTTAGTAAGACCTCATAAAGGACAATTTAATACGGCTAAAAATGTATTAGCAATATTAGAAGGCAGCGAAATGACTACTGAACAAGGAGAGCTTAGAGTACAAGATTCTTATACTTTAAGATGTTCACCTCAAGTTCACGGTGGATGCAAGGATGCACTTGACTATGTAGTTAAGAAAATAGAAATAGAAATGAACTCAGTTACAGATAACCCAATAATATTCCCAGGTGAAAATCAAAAAATTATATCTGGTGGTAACTTCCACGGAGAACCAATGGCTCTTGCATTTGATTTCTTAGGTATAGCTTTATCAGAAATAGCCAACATATCTGAAAGAAGACTTGAAAAAATGGTAAATCCAGCGCTTAGTCACGGACTTCCAGCATTCTTAGTAAATGAAGGTGGAGTTAACTCAGGATTTATGATAGTACAATACAGTGCAGCTTCATTAGTTTCTGAAAACAAAGTTCTAGCACATCCTGCAAGTGTAGACTCAATACCATCTTCAGCAAACCAAGAAGACCACGTTTCTATGGGAACTATAGCATCAAGACATGCTAGAGATATATTAGATAACGCTAGAAAGGTTTTAGCTATGGAAATATTAGCTAGTGCACAAGCTATAGATCTAAGAGGAAAGAAAAAGCTAGGAAAAGGAACTGAAGAAGCTTATAGAATTATAAGAGAAAGAACTCCTTTTGTAGATAAAGATAGAATAATGTACACAGATATAAATATATGTGAAGATATTATAAAAGAAAATGTATTAGTTGAAGCTGTAGAAAAAGCTATAGGAAAAGAATTATTAGTAAGTGAAGAAATAGTTAGCGATTTAAAACTTTAATTAGTAGTTTAGGACTTTAAGGAGGAATTCGAATTGAGTAATAGAAACCAACAAATAAACGATGCATTGACTATAAAGCTCGATGTAATACCAGATAAAATACCACCATTTGAAGAAAATATAAGAAGGGCTCCAAGACGTGAAGCAAAATTGACAAACGCAGATATAAAATTAGCTCTTAAAAATGCCCTAAGATATATACCAGAAGAATACCATGAAATGTTAGCTCCAGAGTTTTTAGATGAATTATTGACTTATGGAAGAATTTATGGATATAGATTTAGACCAGAAGGTAAAATCTACGGAAAACCAATAGACGAATACAAGGGAAATTGTGTAGAAGGTAAAGCCTTCCAAGTTATGATAGACAACAACCTTGATTTTGATGTAGCACTTTATCCTTATGAATTAGTTACATACGGTGAAACAGGACAAGTTTTTCAAAACTGGATGCAATATCAGCTTACAAAAAAATACTTAGAAGTATTAACTCAAGATCAAACTCTAGTACTTCATTCAGGACATCCAGTGGGACTATTTAAATCTAAACCAGATGCACCTAGAGTAATACTTACAAACTCTCTAATGATAGGTATGTTTGACAACCAAGAAGAATGGAAGAGAGCGACTGCAATAGGTGTTGCCAACTACGGACAAATGACTGCAGGTGGTTGGATGTATATAGGACCACAAGGTATAGTTCATGGAACATATTCAACTATACTAAATGCAGGTAGATTAAAATTAGGTATACCTAAAGAAGGAAACTTAAAAGGAAAATTATTCGTAACTTCAGGTCTTGGCGGAATGAGTGGTGCTCAAGGTAAGGCTGTAGAAATAGCAGGTGGAGTAGGAATAATAGCAGAGGTAGACTACTCAAGAATAGAAACTAGATATACTCAAGGATGGGTTAGCAAGGTTACAGAAAGTCCAAAGGAAGCATTTGATTTAGCTAAGGTTGAACTTGAAAAGGGTGAGGCTTGTGCTATAGCCTTCCATGGAAATATAGTAGATTTACTTCAATACGCTGTGGATAACGACATACATATAGATTTATTATCAGACCAAACTTCTTGTCATGCTCCTTACGATGGTGGTTACTGTCCACAAGGAATAAGCTTTGAAGAGAGAACTGAGCTTCTTGCTCATGACAAGGAAAAATTCGTAGAGCTTGTAAATAAGACTTTATTAAAACATTTTGAATTAATAAAAACTCTACACGATAAAGGCGTATACTTCTTCGACTATGGAAACAGCTTCATGAAGGCTGTATACGACGCAGGTGGAAAAGAAATCTCTAAAAATGGAGTAGACGAAAAGGATGGATTTATATTCCCATCTTATGTTGAGGATATATTAGGACCACAATTATTCGACTTTGGATATGGACCATTTAGATGGGTTTGCCTAAGTGGAAAACGTGAAGACTTAATAAAGACAGATCATGCAGCTATGGAATGCATAGATCCAGATAGAAGATACCAAGATAGAGATAACTGGATATGGATTAGAGATGCTGAAAAGAACAATCTAGTAGTGGGAACTCAAGCTAGAATATTATACCAAGATGCTATGGGAAGAACTAATATAGCTCTTAAATTCAACGATATGGTAAGACGTGGAGAAATAGGTCCAGTTATGATGGGTAGAGATCACCACGACGTATCTGGTACTGACTCACCATTTAGAGAAACTTCTAATATAAAAGACGGAAGTAACATAATGGCAGATATGGCAACTCACTGCTTTGCTGGAAACTGTGCTAGAGGTATGAGCTTAGTAGCACTTCACAATGGTGGAGGAGTTGGAATTGGTAAATCTATAAATGGTGGATTTGGAATGGTTTTAGATGGATCTCAAAGAGTAGATGACATACTTAGAACTGCTATGCCTTGGGATGTTATGAGTGGTGTTGCGAGACGTGCTTGGGCTAGAAACGAAAATTCTATAGATACAGTAATAGAATACAATAAGATGTGTGAAGGCAAGGATCATATAACATTACCATTCTTAGTTGACGAAGATTTAATAGAAAAAACTGTTGGCGATAAACAATTTGAGTAAAAAATAGAAGCTTGTATAGAACAATAGAAGTTTGTATAAAACGATAAATTATAAATAGATAACTCATATAAATTTTAACTATAAACTCTAGCCTGATAAGCATAGCTTGTTGGGCTAGAACAATAATAAAATATTTAGACGAAATTTAAGGAGGATGTAGTAGTGGCGATAGTTCAATGTGTACCAAATTTTAGTGAAGGTAGAGACTTAGACAAAATAGAAAAAATAGTAAATCCTTTGAGAGGAAAAGAAGGCGTAAAATTATTAAATTACGAAGCTGACAAAAATTACAATAGATTAGTAGTTACAGTAATAGGAGAACCAGAAAAAGTTAAAAATGCAGTATTTGAAGCAATAGGTGTGGCTAGAGATGTTATAGATATGAATAATCACAAAGGCCAACATTCTAGATTTGGAGCAACTGATGTCTGTCCATTTATACCTATAAAGGGAATGGATATGAACGATGCTGTAAAAATAGCAAATGAACTTGGAGAAATGGTTGCAAGTAAGTACGAAATACCAGTATTTTTATATGAATGTGCTGCTACTAAGCCTGAAAGAGAAAATTTAGCTACGGTTAGAAAAGGTGAATATGAAGGATTAGATGAAAAATTAAAAGACCCTAATTGGATGCCAGATTACGGTCAAGCTAAAAAACACCCTACAGCAGGAGCAATAGCTATAGGAGCTAGAAGACCGCTTATAGCTTATAATATAAATTTAGACACTACAAATATAGAAATAGCTTCAAAAATAGCTAAGACAATTAGACATTCAAACGGTGGATATAGATATATAAAAGCAGGTCCAGTTGAAGTTCCAGAAAGAAATATGACTCAAGTTACAATGAATTTAACAGATTACACTAAGACTAGTATGTACAGAGCTTTCGAAGCAGTGAAGATGGAGGCTAGAAGATACGGTGTAAATGTAACTGGAAGTGAAGTTGTAGGATTATGCCCAATGGAGGCACTTGTAGATGTTGCAGCTTATTATTTAGGACTTGAAGATTTTACACTTGATAAGGTTTTAGAAACTAGTTTGATGGAATAAGGAGAATACGATGAAGGCTGATTTTATTTTAAAAAATATTGGAAAGCTAGTCACAATGGCGGGAGGTTCTTCTTTTAGAATAAAGGAAGAAATGAACAATATAGAAATACTTGAAAATGCCTATATAGCAGTAAAAGATGGAAAGATATTAGAAGTAGGTGTTGGTAGTGGATTTGAAAATTTAGTAGATAAAAACACTAAATTAGACGATGCAGAGGGACTTTTAGTCACTCCTGGTCTTATAGATTCGCATACTCATTTAATTCACGGGGGTTCTAGAGAAAATGAATTTTCTATGAAGTTAAATGGAGTTCCATACATAGAAATTTTAAATAGCGGTGGCGGAATTTTAAGCACTGTAAAAGCCACAAAAGAGGCATCTAAAGAGGCTTTATATCAAAAAGCTAAAAAGAGCTTAGATAGAATGCTAGAATTCGGTGTTACAACAGTAGAAGAAAAAAGTGGATATGGACTTGAATTAGAAACAGAAATAAAACAATTAGAAGTAGGTAAAATGCTAGATGAAGGTCATCCTGTGGATTTAGTACATACTTTTTTAGGAGCACATGCAGTTCCTGTTGAATACAAAGAAGACCACAAGGCTTATATAGATATATTAGTAGATGAGATGATGCCTAAGGTAAAGGAAATGGGTCTAGCAGAATTCTGCGATGTATTCTGTGAAGAAGGAGTATTTACTATAGAAGAAAGTGAATATATACTTCAAAAGGCGAAAGAAATGGGATACAAATTAAAAATCCATGCCGATGAAATAGAATCACTAGGTGGAGCAGAATTGGCAGCTAAATTA
Source organism: Intestinibacter sp. (assembly GCF_022780145.1). Taxonomy (GTDB): domain Bacteria; phylum Bacillota; class Clostridia; order Peptostreptococcales; family Peptostreptococcaceae; genus Intestinibacter. The sequence goes on along the minus strand of NZ_JALEXO010000276.1, from coordinate 13,869 downwards.
GGCTGTACATCAGCAGATCACCTTATGGCAGCAAGTGAAGAAGGCATAAAAATGATGTCTGAAAACAAGGTCGTAGCAAATATACTACCTGCAACTTCTTTTAATTTAAATAAAGACTATGCAGATTGCAGAAAAATGATAGATATGGGAGCAATAGTCAGCTTATCAAGTGACTACAACCCAGGAAGCTGTCCAAGCGAAAACCTACAGCTTGTAATGCAATTAGGTTGTCTACATCTTAAGATGACTCCTAATGAAGTCTTAACTGCAGTTACAATAAATGCAGCTTATGCACTAGATAGAGCTGATGAAATAGGTTCTTTAGAATTAGGTAAAAAAGCCGACTTTGTAGTGTTTGATGCTCCAAATGTAGAATACTTAATGTATCATTTTGGAATAAATCACACTAAACAAGTTTACAAAGAAGGAAAATTAGTAGTAGATAATAAAGTTGTCGTTTATTAATAATTTATACAGGAGGAGAACATATGAAATTAATAGATATGACTGTAACAGATTTTGCAAATGAAGTAGATTCAAATTCACCTGCACCAGGTGGAGGTTCTGTATCAGCACTTGCAAGTGATATAGGAGTAGGACTTGCTCGTATGATGGCTCATCTAAGCTTTGGAAAGAAAAAATTTGAAGCGTTAGACGATGCCACTAAAGCGGAGTTTAAATCTAGATTTGATAAATTAGGGGAAATAAGATCAGAACTATCTACATTAGTAGATAAAGATACTGAATCTTTTAATGAATTTATGAAGGCATTAAAAATGCCAAAAGAAACAGAAGAAGAAAAAACTTTAAGAGCTAAAGCAATGGAGGATGCAACAGTATTTTCAATCGAAGTTCCATATAAGACAGCATCACTTTCTCTAGAAGCTTTAAAAATACTAGACTTCTTAGTTGCTAATGGAAATCAAAATGCTATAACTGATATAGGTGTAGGTACTTTAATGCTATGCACAGGCTTAGAAGGAGCTATATTAAATGTAAAAGTCAATTTAATGGGGCTTGAAAACAAAGAGCTTCACGACAAATACAGTCAAGGTTGTAAAGAATTATTAGCTGAAGGTCATAAGATAAAAGACACTATAATTGCAGGTATACATAAACAATTAGATTAGATAAATTTAAAAAATAAAGGTATTGAGGTCGCTATATAGCAATTTCAATACCTTTTTAAATATAGGAAAGGGTAGCTAACTTAATTTGTAAGTTATATTTGTGGTTTATTTTTTTTGACCTTTTTAACCTTCTTTACAGTTTTTTTATTTGATGATTCAGTAGATGAGTTGTGTTTAGAATTTGAATTTTTGTGTTTAGATTTTTTAGAATTTATTTTATCTTGAATTTCTGCATCTGAAATTTTAGACATAATAGAATCTAATTTTTGTTGTTGAGTAGGATCTAAGAAATTTTTAAACTTAGAGACCACCTCTTCTTTACCTTTTAGATTTTTACCTATTTTTATAAGCTCTTCTAAAAGTTCGTCTTCAGACTTTCCTTGATAGCTGTTAGCTATGTTTTCTATTTTATTTTTATCAATATTTTTTTCTTTTGCGAAATTTTCTAATGTATCTTTGTCGACTTTATCGATTTTTTTATTGGATTTTTTCATGGATAACTCCTTTCTGAAATCTGTAAATAAATACGTATATATAATTTATATGATTTTATTTACGAGAGTTAATACTATATTTCTAAGAAAATTTAATATATTCATATTATATGAATTACATGTCAAAAAGTGAGAATAAATTATAGATGTCAATAAAATATAATATATAAATAATTTAAAACATAATATTAGATATAGATGTTAATTAGGAACATTAATAATTGAATAATCATATTTTAAATATATGTGAAGATATTGTAGTGATTATACCTATTATAAAAGGGGTGACTCCTATTGAACAATTTATTGTTGATACTTGGACTTTTAGCTCTCAGCAATGGAAATATATCTTTGTTCGGCAATAAGGATATGAATTCATCTGATAATAGTTTATTAATAGATAAAAAAGAAAATAAAAAGTCGTCTTCAAAAAGAAAAAATATAGATAAAAATCAAAAGAGCGATTTATCTAATTCAAAGGGCAAAAAAATAAGAAAGATAAAAAAGATAAAGAAAAATTCAAAACCTAAATCTCAAAGTAAAAAAAATACCTTAAATTACAATATGGAGGATGTAAAAAAAGGTATAAATCTAATGGATTTGAGTGAAGAGGATTTAGATAGGGGAATGGAAATAATCGCGAGAACTAAAAAATATATGTCTCCAGATGAACGAAAAATGCTTATAAAAATGGAGAGCGTGCTAGATTTAGTCAAGGGTATAAAAAAATTAAATGATGTATATATACTAGAAAAAGAAGATGAAAGTGAATTTTTTAGAAGCATGGACGAAGAGGATAAAAAAAATATGATGATTAAAGAGATTTTAGAGGTGTTCCCAGAAAAGAGAAAAGAATCTCTAGAAAAAGCCATAGATATGAAAAAGAAAATAGATTTATTTGCAGAATTATTTTTGCCAGAAAGCGATGAAGAGGGTGGATTTTCGTTGAGTTCTCTAGCCGATATCGGAAATTTGGGAAGCGTAAATAATATTAAATTATTGGGAAGCCTTCTAAGAGGAGATGATTTAGAGGAAGAATATAATTATAACGACACTCAATATTATGAATATAACGAAGATAGTGATAACGAAAATGAATAACAGATTAGTTGAAAATTTCAATCGTAAAGCAAATATAGAATATTAAATTATATTTACATAGAAAATGTCAAAAAATGCTTTTGAAAAATTTTCTAAAATTACCACGTAAAAAGACTTTAAATTATTTTAGTTTTGTTATATAATAAGTATATAAAAATCCTGAGGCATACGAGTGGTAACCTTTAAATTCAACCGACAAAAATTTTACGGGAGACAGTCGTTAGGTAGCGGAGTGATTGCATCTTATATTTATATAAGAAATTGGAACCTATCTACAGGTCACCCACCTGGGAGGATTCTCGGGACTGAATTTGCAGGTCCTACGGTGTTTTGGGATTTTATTTTTTATTATGAAATCTCTAGCTAGACATTATTGTCTAGCTTTTTTTAGTTTAAAAACGAAATTTATTTTATTGAGAACAAAAGATAAAAATTTTGCATATTATTTATTATATTATATGAAAACGAATCATATAATATATATACACTATTAGGGGGACTTAAATATGCAAGATCTTAAAAAAAGTAAAAGAAAAATGAATGCAAACCAAATGACAAATCCATTTTTGTCAAATGAAGAAGCTATAGATAAAGATACATGTGATGATTTATCAAGAGGATGCAATAAACCTAATAATAATTGCCCAAAACCTTGTCCAAAAGAATGTGAGCAACATAATCCATGTAAACCATGTAATTCACATTCACATGACCATGACTGTCATCATGACTGCCATAATCACAAATGTGAACCTTGCCAGATTGAAACAGGTATGGATTGTGTAAAAAATCCTTGCTCAAATGATGAGTGTTGTTCACCTTTAAATTTATCTAGATTTAACACTGCAAATGCAGTACCTTTTGCAATAGAAACTAATAGAGTTTTTGACACTATGCAATTCCAAATTTTCCAAGATGCGAGCGCTTCTGATGGCTCACAATTGTATTTCATATACGATGTAGAAAGCGTAAATGGAAATATCCCAACAGGTGGATTTGTATCAGTAAAAATCGACGAAGTATGCTTTGATTTTTCAGAAATAGAAATAACTCCAGGAAATGTAACTTTAGAAGGATTTACAGTACATCCTGTAGAACCTGAAGAAACATTATGTGAATCTACTTTTGAATCATTTGTATGTGGCGAAAGAAATGCATTCTGTTGTGCTCAAGGAAGAGGTACTCCATCTAAATTCAGAGAAAGAGGACTACAAGTAGAAGTAAGCGATTTAGTTTTAACATTGAGAGGACATTGTGGATGTACACAAATTACAATAAGCGCTATACCAGCATTTATGGATTCTCAAGGAAATTTAGTTCAATGCAACTCTGTTGGATTTAGATTTAATACTTTAGCTGCTCCTATTTGCATACCATCAAGTGGAATGGGAATTACTTTAAGACAAAATTATCAAACAAAATTATCTGTAAGCTGTGTAAGCAATGCAAATGTACAAAAAAATTGTGTAGAAGGAAATGCAAATTATACAGTAAATATACCAGGCGGTATAGATTTAATTCTTTGTGTACAAGAAATAGTAAGTATATTAAGAGGAGAACAAATAGTTGTATTAGGATCTTCTACTCCTATAACACCAAGAGTTGTAGATACATTCTCTAGAGTTTGTGATTTTACATCTTGTGGAGATAAAGCTATGTCATCAAATCAAAATAACAATAGTCACAGTGGCTGTGGATGCAATAGATAATATTTGGAAAATAATTTTAGATTAAATTTAAGAGGTCTTTTATCGGGACCTCTTTTTTGATGGCTTTAAAAATTTAAAATCCTAAAAACGAAATTTCTCCATTTGTTATAAATAAGTTGGACTCACTACAAGATAAATCTTTTTCGTAATTAGATAAAAATTTACTTCTCAGAAATTCTAGATAAACGCTATTTGTATCTAAAGTCGGTTCACTCCATGAAGCTCCATTGTCTGTAGAATAGCAAGTGTACAATTTATTTAAGTGGATCCACATTAAAAACAGTTTATTTTCATCTACAGTAAATGATGGGTACATGAAAATGGAGTATTTAGCGATATCTGTCGATAGAAATTTTTTAAATAGATTATTTTCGATAATGCCTCTTATATATTCGATACAGTAGGTGTTGTTGACCTCATAACAATACGTTATATGTACGAAATTATCTTTTACAATTACGTCCATATACAGCTTATTTCTTTTAGTATCGGTAATTTGAATCGGATTGGACCATGTGTGGCTTAAATTATCGAATATACAACAGAAAATTTCTTCTGTGTTATCCACCATATTAAAATAAAAAATAATAGGTGAATTTTCGATAAATACGACTTTGTACTCGTTTAAAATAAGGTGATTTATAAAGTCAATTTTTTGTTCGTACCAAGAATTATTCTCTTTATACATATGAAATAGAGCTGTAGTATTGCTTTCTTGAATTTCATATACATAATAGAAAATATGTATGGTTTTACCTATCTTCTTAAAATAAGGATAGCACATTCTAAACTTCTGAAAGTCGAATTTTAAGGTATCTTCTATAGAAAAGGTGAAGCTATTTTTACAGCACTTTATTATTTTTAAGTTGTCAAAGCAAAGTACACCGTAAATATCGTCTTCTTCATCTATAGAAAAGCTGAACATCGTAAAATCTTTGATATAATTTTCTAATATATTTATATTTTTTATAAGACTTCTATCTATATCGTAGTATTTGTAAAAAAGACCATTTTCACAGTAAAAGTAGAAAATATTTTTATCTGAACGTCTAATTGTATATGAATAATCGTTTATAAAGCTCATAAAATCTCTCCTCAAAAAAATTTTTCAATATATCTAATTTACAGAGTTGAGTTTTTTTAATGAAGTAATTAGAGATATTGTATGTAGTAAAGTGGTAAATACGGCTATAGCGGTTACCACGTATATATAAGCGTATATATTTAAGCTTGGAATAGGTAGTAAAAAATACAGAAAAATTAATTGAATTACTGCGCCTAAGATATTATTAAAGCTGGAAATTAACTCTTTTTTAATTCCATGCAATATAGCCGATAACGTTTGATTTAAGGATAAAAAAATAGGTGCAAGAAACATAGCTTTTAAGTAAATACCAGCAGTTTCATTTTTAAATACTAAGGTACATAGTGGACCTCCAAAAAAGTAAAATAAAAACGAACATGATATTCCAAAAAACAGCGTCAATCCTATTGAAAAAATAATTTTTTTAATTAAAACTTTATTGCTTTTTAGCGCGACTTCTCCAGAGATGCTTGGAATTAAATTTACAACTAGAGCTGATCCTACAGAAAATGGTAAATAAACAAATGGCATAACCATACCGCTTATAATACCGTAAGCACCTAACGCCTCTGAATAAGTCATATTAGCCAAAAGTAATCGAGAAGGTATAATAATAGAGCTTATCGATTGCAATATAATACTTGTCATTCTGTTACATGTTATAGGAACTGATCTTTTTAAAGTCTCTGTGGATGCTTTTTTAAAGTCCTTCATGTTAATAGTGTATTTGTTGTAGATATTAGAATCTTTATATAGATTTATCGTTATGAATATTATATTTACTGTTTCGCCTATTGAAATAGCTAGAAGGGCGCTGTAGCAAATTATACTTTCGTTTTTTATGTAGTAAAAAACTAGTACTAAAAATAAAATTCTAGATATTTGCTCTAGCACCTGACCTATTGCAGGTACTACAACTTTTTTTATACCGTAGAAATAGCTCCTAAGCACGTTTGAAATAGTAATTAAAACTACGGCGGGACATACCGCTAAAATAAATAAATTTAAGTTAGAGTTGTGTAAAAATTTTTGCGCTAGAAAATGGCTGTTTAACGATACGAACACTGAAATGAAAAAAGCTATGAAAAAAGCTATGTACAACGTTGATATAAAATATGTATTTGTTCCTTTTTTATTTTTTAATGTATTTGTAGTAGATATAAAGCAGCTTAAAGCTGTTGGGATTCCCGTAGTAGTCAGTGCCACACATATCATCAGAAAGTTAAATACTATATGGTATATTCCAAGGCCCTGCTCTCCAATTACGTTGGACAGAAAAATTTTATATATAAATCCTAAACCTCTTACAATTATATTGGAAATTGACAGGATGATAGTAGCTAATAAAAGATTTGGAATTTTTATCAAAAAAATCACCTCCTATGGTTAATATCTATTCTTAGGAGGTTAAAATCATTCTTATATTTTATTAAATACAGGATTCATCTTGTCGAAGGTACAGACGTAATTAAACCCTATTTCCTTCAAATAATCGTAGATGTATTTGAAATTACAAGCCAAAAATCCAGTGTGATGTCCATCGGAGCCAGTAGTTATTATTTCGCCGCCTAGCTCTTTATATAGCTTGATGATTTTTCGAGATGGAGTTAAATCTGGAAGGTTGTACTTAAAGCAAGAGGTATTGACTTCGATACCCTTTCCATCGTAAATAGCCTGTTTTAAAATTTCTGTGATTATATCTATAAAATAGTCGTCATCTAAAATCTCGTCATATGGACCGTATCTTTTTACCAAGTCTAGATGACCTAAAATATTGTAGGATTTAAAATTTTTTACAATATTTAAAAATTCTCTATAGTAGATATCGTAAGCTTCATAGGCGTCTTTATCCTCGAAAAAATCATTGTAATATAAATCCATTCTATCTATAGCGTGTTGAGAGCATATTACAAAATCAAAGGGGTATTTTTTTACATCGTCTGCACATTTTCCAAATAACTGCTTTTGAAGACCAAATTCAATCCCCTTTTTAATAGTTATTTTATCCTTATATTTTTCAATATAGTAATTTAAGCTCTCAAAGTATTTATCGTAATCTACAACAAAATGATCCATATATTTTATATCGTAATCCACATGGTCTGTAAAACAAATCTCTTTTAAATTTAAATCTATAGCTCTTAAGATCATTTCCTCCATAGATGATTTGCCGTCTGGAGAAAAATTAGAGTGTATATGATAATCTGCGTACATAAACTTTTTACCTTTCTAAATAAATTAGTATATAATATATACATATTAAATATATCAGAGGAAAAAATTAGCATCAATATATAGCTAGATAAAATTTAAAATAAATATACAGATATAGAGGTAAAAAATGGATAAATATAAATTAGAGTTAAATAAGAGTAGCAGTAAATATTTACAAATTTATAATTTTATAAAGCAGTTAATTATAAGTGGTGAAATAAAAGAACATGAAAAATTACCTCCAATTCGTAAATTAGCAGATTACATGGGGGTCAACAATGCTACAATAGTAAAGGTCTATGAATTGCTTGAAAATGAAGGATACGTCTATAAAATTGTGGGAAGTGGTACTTTCGCTTCAAATATAAAATTAAAGAAGAAAAAAAGTGTAAAAAGAGAGGGATTGATACATTTTGACAGTGGGAATCCTTCTGCAGATATGTTTCCTATCGAAGACTATAAAAAAGCCATAAATATGGCTTTAGAGAGAGATGGCTCTACTATATTTGACTACGATGAAGGTAAGGGATCTAAAGAGCTCAGAGAAGAAATTAGTAAATATTTGAGAGAAAAACAAATAAATACAGATAAGGAAAATATACAAATTATTTCAGGTGCACAACAGGGAATTGATATAGTCTGCAAAGGTCTTATAAATTATTCAGATGTTGTATTTGTTGAGGAACCGACATATAATGGTGCATTAGAGGTTTTTAAAAGTAGAGGAGCTAAGGTAATATCTATACCTATGCTAGACGATGGTATAGACATAGGAATTTTAAAGCTAAAGCTCGAAAAAATAAAGCCTAAATTGATGTATGTTATGCCTAATTTTCAAAATCCAACAGGTATATCTTACTCAGCTTATAAAAAAAGAAAATTAATAGAGTTGTCAGAGGAGTATGATTTTTATATACTAGAAGATGATTTCATAAGTGATTTTCCATTTGACTCAGAGGATAATCGTCCATTAAAGAGCTATGACAATAATGATAGAGTAATTTATATAAAGAGTTTTTCAAAAATTTTAATGCCAGGTCTTAGAATAGGTATAGTAGAAATACCTATGGAGCTTCAATCTAAAATTCTTTGGGCGAAATATTCTTCTGATATTTCAACACCGGGTTTAATACAAAAGTCTATGTACTACTACATGAGTTGTTTTAACTGGGAGGAATATCTAGATAATATAAGCAGAATTTATTACGAAAAATACAGCTTGGCAAAGAAATTAATAGATGAAAAGCTAGGTGAAAAATTGAAGGTAAGAAATGCTGTGGGAGGTATTAATTTCTTTTTAGAGCTTCCAAGGGGATACTCAGCCAACGATTTTTACAATTTTATTTTAGAAAAAGGTGTTATAATTACACCTGGAACGTATTTCTTTGATAATATAATGGATGACAGATATTTTAGAATAAACGTTGCAAATGCATCCTTAGATGATATTAGAGAAGGAATATCTATAATAGGTGAAAATTTAGATGACTTTTTTAGCAATTACAAAGAGAGAAATAATTTGAGAAGTAATAAAATATTTTATTAGTAGAAATATTATAATAAAAACAAAAAAATTAAGTAAAGGAGAAGCCAAAAACGAAATTTTATGGGTATTTGGCGAGAATAAATATGTTTGATCAAAAGAAAATAGATAGAATTAACGAGCTTGCGAGAAAAAATAAAACAGAAGAAGGCTTGACACCAGAAGAAATAAAAGAAAGAGATGCTTTGAGAAAAGAGTACTTAGCTAACTTTAGAGCTAATTTTAGAGCTAGACTAGAAAATATAGAAGTAGTGTCACCAGAAGAATACGAAAGACGTATGAAGGCGAAGAAAAAGAACTAGAAATTTATCAAGTAAATGGGGGAATTTAAAATGGAACTTAAATATGAGCTAAGAAATGGATGGAAAGTCATAGATGAAATGAACAATATGAAGGATTTGATGCAGTACTCTGATGAATATATGGATTTTCTAAACAAAGGAAAAACAGAGAGAAGATGTGTCAAGGAAATAGAAAACTTAGCTATAAAAAAGGGATTTAAACCGTTAGAAGAGTTAAGTGAAGTAAAGCCTGGAGATAAAATATACTGCATAAATAGAAATAAAAATATAGCTCTATTTATAATAGGGAAAAAAGATATAGAAAAAGGATTGAGAATAGTAGGAAGTCATATAGATTCACCTAGATTAGATTTAAAACCAAATCCACTATACGAAGACGATAACATGGGATATTTTAAAACTCACTACTACGGTGGGATAAAAAAATACCAATGGGTTACAATACCTCTTGCACTTTATGGAGTAGTTGTATTAAAGGATGGAAGTAGTGTTGAAATAAGTATAGGAGACGAAGAAAACGACCCTGTATTCTGCGTGACAGACTTACTTCCTCACCTAGCAGCTAAACAAAAACAAAAAACTCTAGCAGATGGTATAGAAGGAGAAGACTTAAACGTATTAATAGGAAGTATTCCAGATGAAAACGAAGAAAAAGATAAAGTTAAATCTAATATTTTAAAATTACTAAATTCAAAATACAACTTAGTAGAAGAGGACTTCATAAGTGCAGAAATCGAAGTCGTTCCAGCTGGAAAAGCTAGAAACGTTGGATTTGATAGTTCTATGATATTATCATATGGACACGACGACAGAGTTTGTTCATTTGCAGCTGTAAAGGCAATACTTGATACTGAAAATCCAGAGTACACAGTATCAGCATTTTGTGCAGATAAAGAAGAAACAGGTTCTGAAGGTAATACAGGTATGCATTCAAGATTTTATGAAAATACAGTAGCAGAATTGATAAACCTACAAACAACTTACTCAGATTTAAAATTGAGAAGAGCATTTTCAAATTCTAAGGTTTTATCAGCTGACGTAAATGCAGGATACGATCCAAATTACTCTTCTGTATACGAAAAAAACAACTCTTGCCATGTGGGCTGTGGGGTATGTATATCTAAGTACACAGGAGCAAGAGGAAAAAGCGGCACAAGTGATGCAAATGCTGAATTTGTCGGTGAAATAAGAAGTATATTTAACGAAGCAAATGTAGTATGGCAAAGTGGTGAATTAGGTAAGGTCGATGAGGGTGGCGGCGGAACTATAGCCTATATCCTAGCTAATTACAATGCACAGGTTTTAGACTGTGGAGTTGGGGTTTTAAGCATGCATGCACCATATGAAATAATATCAAAGGCTGATATATTTGAAATGTACAGAGGATATAAAGCATTTTTTAATAAATAAAATTTAAAGATTTATATATAAAAACGGCGTTTTTTACGTCGTTTTTTATTTTGCTATTGTTTTGTAAATTAGATATTTATTTTAACAAATGATATAAAATTTCTATTTTATATAGATAAAACCCATTATATACGATAAAGTTGTTGATTTATAAGGGGTATTTGGTATATTATTAAAATAAGGGTATTAGTTACAAAATTTTAATTTAATATAGATTTATATGACAAAAATATTACAAGTATTAAAAAAATGTTTTTTTTATGCGTAAATATGTATAATATAAATAAATTGTATATATGTTGTACCTATAAAATGAAAGGAGGGAGAGCATATGAAAATTATGAAAAAATTAATTTTAACGATAATGCTATTGACATTCTTAGTTGGATGTTCAAATTCAAATATAAATTCTAAAAAACCTTCAAAAGAAGCTATAGAAAAAAATACAATGACAAAGGTTCAAAACGATGTAAATGTAATTATGGATAAGGATTACGATTATGTTTTAAAAAACATGGGTAAACCTTACAGTACAGTTTATTCATTAAATGTAGATGATATAGATGCTTTTAAAGATTTAGAAAAAATGAAAAATGTGGATAATATAAAGGTTTTGAGTAAAGGTCTAGTATATCCTAAGTACACTTCGGATTATAAATTTTCTGGAAGTGCTATTTATATAGGCTTAAAAGATGATAAGGTCAATAGAGTTGAAACCTGCGATTTTAAAAATTTTGATATATCTCAGGTAAAAGATAAAAATGCAAATGTTGAAATTTTAAAATATGAAGAATACGACAGCTTAGATAATAAAAGTATTGATGAGGACAGCTTAAAGAGTTATATAGGCAAGGAAAAAAGCAGTATATCGAATATAACTAAGCACAAACAATGTCAGTATAATATTTATGCGGATATAAAAGAGGATATAACTATAGAAGCCTACCGCATGCAAAATAATGAGTTTTTTGTAGTAGTATTTGATGATAATTCCATTGTGTATATAGACAAAGCTAGTTATTCAAATTTATTATCAAACTTAGAAAAGGAAATTAATTAGAAATTTAAAATGATGCTATTTCAGAATTTAATATTTTGAAATAGCATTTTTTTGACAACACATAATTAATTTTATATGATATACTTAAAAATGTTTTTAAAAAATAAGAAAATCTTTATTTTAAAGATCCATAATGTAGATTTTCTTGAAACACATATACGGAAATTATATCTATCCATAATTTAAAAATGAATATAATTTCCTATGTGTTATAAAATATTAGTGCCCAAGATTTATATTAAAAATAATAAATTATTTTGATGGTTTTTATACATCAAAAAAAGGAGACGTATATTATGAGTAGTAATAAAAAAGTAGATCTTGAAGAGGAAATTATAAAAAAATCTTTTGAGCTTTTTTTAGTTAATGGATATGAAAAGACTACTATCAGACAAATTGCAGAGGCAGTTGGAATTGGTAGAGGTCATTTATATTATTATTTTAAAAAGAAGGAAGATATTTTGCTCTTTATATATAAAAAAATACTCAATAAGATTTACGAGTTAATAAGTAATCATGATATGAATGATACAGAGCTTTTATTAAATTACGCTATAACACAATGTCTGTATACTTATACTATAGTTAAATATGAAAATTTATTTAGAATATATATAGAAGCATCAAAGGTTCCTGTTATCAAAAAGGAATATGTAAATATATTGATAGACTTATTTAAGAAAAAAGCTGCAGAAACTCATTATAAAGTCGATGAAAAAGATATCTATATAAGTGTAGCTGTGGGCTGTGCAGGAGAAGAAGAGCTACTTAGAAGATATTACAATAAGGATATAGAATTAGATATAGAAGATATTATAAAATCAGTAATATCAACTAGACTTATCTTATTAAATATTATCGAAAAAAAGGAAGTAGATGAGATTGTAGATAATGCAATAAATATAGCAAATAAGTTGGATATAGATGGTTTTTTAGATAGCTTCGATATATTTTTGCACAAGATTTAAGAGGTGTTTTATGAACAAAATTATTTTTGTAGTTATTTGTATTCTTATAGCATTTTATTTTTTTATAAAATACAATGTAAATACATTGGAGACAAAAGAATATATAATCCAAAATGAAAAAATTCCAAAGGAATTCGACGGATACAATATAGTTCAAGTATCAGATTTGCATAGCAAATCTTTTGGAAAAAACAATGAAAAATTATTAAAAAAAATATCACAGTTAAAACCAGATATAGTCGTAATCACGGGAGATTTAGTTGATGGAGAAAGTAATAACTACAGTGTAGCATTGGATTTTATGAGAAAACTCGTAGAATCATATAGAGTTTATTATATAATAGGCAATCACGAACAAAAGGCTTTAATTAAAAAATACAAAGAGGAGTACAAAGAAATCTATTTCAATAGATTATACGAAATGGATTTTATAAATCTAGACAACCAAAAGGTAGAAATACAAAGGGGAAGCTCGAAGATAAATCTATACGGTTTGACAGTTCCATATAGCTGCTATAAGTATTTATTTCAGAGAGGAGAAAATACCGATATAGATAAAAATTTCTTAGTGAAATCTCTTGGAAAGTTAGATAGAAATCAGTACAATATACTACTATCACATACACCTTTTTATTTTGAAGAATATGAAAAATGGGGTGCAGATTTAACTCTATGTGGACATGTACATGGAGGAATAATTAGATTGCCTTTTGTAGGTGGTTTGTTATCGCCAAATAGACAGTTTCTACCTAAGTACGACTTAGGTAAATATATAAAAAATAAATCTACTATGATTGTAAGTAAAGGCCTTGGTGGTTCAAAGGTATTGATTAGAATAAACTGCAAACCAGAGG
>NZ_JALEXO010000265.1 GCF_022780145.1 Intestinibacter sp. | reverse complement strand
TTTTTATATGTTAATGGATATATTTTTCTATCAATATTAATTATCACCCTCCAAAAACGTAAAAATCACCTAGGTTCACTAGGCGATTTTTCTTTTTATATTCTATCAATTCTTTTTATTATAACACTTTTAAATTAAATTGGTGTAAAATTTTTTATTTTTTTTACTTCCATTTTGTTATCTTTCTATCTTTCGAGCTTTAGAATCTATAAAGCACAACCAATATCCTAAGCTACTATTTCTATTATCACACGCTTGGTATGTTGTAAAACCTGTAGTACCCTTATCCGGTTGCTCTGATTTTTTGCCCGGAATTGCATATATATAATACTTTCTCTTGTTATATTCATCGTATTGTACTCCAAATAAATAATGTCTGTACTTATATGAATTCATGGCTATATCGCTGTACATTGTGTAGTTTAAGGTATTTATATATCCTAAGTAAGGCATTGTATATCCACACATCGTATTTTGATTTATATCTATTTTCCACCATCTAGTATTTTCTATATAATCTGCTGCAAAGGGCTTAACCTCTTTGAAATATTTAAGACCTTTCTTTATTTGTCTTGGCATAAGTAATTTTCCTGATGTCTTTTCGCTAACTGAATCTGTATTTAACATGTTGTTAAATTCGTCTCTCATTATCTTTTTCTTATTTTGATGTTTGTCTTTTGTATTTGTTTTTGCAGATTTATTATTTTTTACTTGAGATGTATCTTTAATATATGATATTTGTTCAGCTTTGTCAGTTGTATGCTCTTGAACCTCTTGTTCAGAATCGATACTTTCAACATTTCTATGTTTTTCTTCATAGATGTCTCTTTCAAGTTCCTCTACATTTTCAGATTCAATCTGTACGTCATATTGATCATCTTCTAAATCATCTTCATATATATACTCTATTTCTTCATATTCGTATTCATCATCTGAATCTAAATATTCAACCTCTTCATATTCAGATTCATCATTCGGTTCTACATATTCAACTTCTTCATATTCCTCGAATTCCTCTTCAGGTTCAAATATCAGCGCTTCATAATTTTCAAGCTTATTTCCTTTAAATCCTATAAGCGGAATATATTTATCATAAGTCAATGCTACAGCCTTGATATCGCTATCCTCTTCGTTTAAATCTAGTACAAATTCACCTTTTCCTTGAGAATTTAAGTTAATTCTTCCCAAGTTTAATTTTTCATAATCACTTCTAAGAGCGACCACATCATATCCGTCTTTTAAGTTTTTTAGATTTTCTACGTATAAAGCGATTGCTGATTTTTCATCGTTAATTTCTATCTTTGCAAAGGCTTTAGGAAGAACACGCTCTTTACTTCTAAAGTTCATGTCCTTTGCCTCTAGTATAATATAGTCCCTTTTAAATTTTCTTTTAGAACCCACTATTTATCCCCCCAAACATAACTTCTCAAAATATTATATGTTTGAGGTTTTGGAAAATAGTATTATTTAGATGAAATTTTATTTATTTCATTTGATAAATTAGCAAATTCATCTATACTAAGAGTTTCTCCTCTTCTCTTTGGATCTATATTTGCAGCCTGTAGTGCTTCTTTTATTTGATCCTTTGTTAAAAATCCTAATCCTCCTAGAGAATTTAGAAGAGTTTTTCTTCTTTGACCGAATGAAGCTTTTACTGTTTTGAAGAAAATATCTTCGTTGTCTACTTTATATTTTCTCTCGCTTCTTACATGAAGTCCTATAACTATAGAATCCACGTTTGGCTGTGGCACAAACATGTGTCTCGGAGCTTTTGCAACTATTTTTGTGTCACAGTAGTATTGAACTGCCACTGATAGTGCACCGTAATCCTTTGTAGATGGTTTCGCATTCATTCTATCTGCAACTTCCTTTTGCACCATTACTACTATGTCTGTTACTGGTATATCTTCTTCTAAGAATTTCATAACTATCGGTGTAGTTATGTAGTATGGAAGATTTGCTATTAATTTTACTGGTCCTCCATCTAGTTTTTCATTTATTAAACCTTGGATATCTACCTTTAAAATATCTTCGTTTACAACCTCTACATTATCTAAGTCTGCTAGTGTTTCCTTTAATATAGGGATTAATGTCTTGTCGATTTCTATTGCCACTACATTTTGGGCAGTCTTTCCCATTTCTCTAGTTAGCGTTCCGATTCCTGGTCCTACTTCTATGATTTTGTCAGTTTCTGATAATCTTGATCCCGCTAATATTTTGTCTATTACATTATCATCTATTAAAAAGTTTTGTCCTAATGACTTTGAAAACTTAAAGTTATGCTTGTTTACTATTTCTTTCGTAGCTCTATGTGACGAAAGTCTATCCATCTCATTTCCTCCTTTTATCTAATCGTTATCTATAGATTTTACCGCTTCTATAAATTCTTCTCTTGTAACTCCGTAATTATTCAATCTGCTTAAAAATTGTTTCGCATTACCGTATCCTATTCCTAATATTTGACCGATTTTATCTCTTCTATAAGATGCATCTTCGTTTCCAATTAGGTTATTTCTTATTAAATCCACTTGTGCGAATTCATTTCTCTTTTCGATACTTTCTGTTCTTACTTTTTCAAGAGCCCTTCTTATGCTCTCTGGAGATGCATTTTCTATTCCTATATCGCCGTCCTTTTTCGCTTCTTCTCTTGGTAAAAATGCATGCTTGCATCCAGGAACAGCTTGTGCGATTTTCTTTCTGATTTTTTCCCCAGCGAAGTCTGGATCAGTGAAGATTATTACTCCCCTTCTTTTCTGAGCTGATTTAATCCTATCCATAACTCCCTTAGGAAATCCAAATCCGCCAGTTGTTATAAGCTCAGCATCTACAGCTCTCTTA
>NZ_JALEXO010000201.1 GCF_022780145.1 Intestinibacter sp. | reverse complement strand
CAGGTTCCCCACTTATAAACTGCATACTTGTGAGAAATCCCCATACCTCACAGCCAACCTCTTCACAGTATTTAAAGTATTCTGTGGCTGTTTTTGCTCGTTTTATTAAAACCTTTCGTGAAGGCTTATGTATTAATTGTATAAATACATTTTTAACTTCCATCTTTTTATGCTCCTTTCTAAGTTCTTTGTAAATTACTCCATATGGAATAAACAGCTGTAGTGGGATAGGGTTTTTAGCGTATTCACTAGGATTACACCCAAATTCTCTAGAAAAAGCCCTCTGATACCCATCTACACTCTGAAATCCCAAATCAAAAGCAATATCTATAATCTTGCAATCTTCATCTCTCAATCTCAAAGCAGATTTAGATAGCTTTAGTCTTCTGATATATTCGGCTGGTGTATAATTCGTATATTCTTTAAACAAACGGTGTGAATACCACGGTGAAAATAAAGAAATTTTAGCTAAATCAGCGAGAGTAATACTCTCATTGATATGTTTTTCTATATAATCCTGCATTCTCTGTACTGCAATTATTTTATCGTGCATATTTTCACCTCCAATATACTTATCATACACCATCATCTATTTGTTTTCTCGACTTATCTTGCTATTTTAAAAATCTATTCCCAGCGGAAAAATTTAATAGCTGTACCTACACATATCAAAATAATCGCAACCATAATTATTATAGGTACTAACACATTATTTATTTCAGTTCCTAAAGTAGTTGCTTTCAGTATCTTTATCCCTTGTGTAAGTGGCATAATATTTACTACCTTTTGCATCTGAACAGGCATAATTTCATATGGAACAGTCGCTCCTGAAAATACTAGCATCGGAAAATACAATATAGATGCAATTACAGATGCACTTTTGCTATTTTTAGCTATTCCACCGACTAACATCCCTATACTAAGTATTGACATCAAAACTAACAACCAGCCAGCAAAGAAAGTCAAATAAGATCCTCGCATTTCAAATTCCCAAAATAATTTTGCAAAAATCCAAAGAACAGCTACTGAAACTGCTGAATAAATTGTATAAATCGCCAAGTGAACAAATAATATCATAGCTGGACTTATCGGTGTTACTTTAAATCTTTTTAGTATTTTTCGCTCTCTATAATCTGACACTAAAATAGGTAATCCCATTAATCCACCTGCACATATAGCAATTGTACTCAAAGCGCCAAATGATTGTTCTATAAAAGAATAATCTGCGCCCTCAAAAGCAGGTTTATTCCCGTAAATAAATCCTAAGATAACAAGTACAACTACCGGCATTATAATCGCAAAAATAACCATATTCATATCTCTAATAGATAATTTTCCTTCTATCTTCAACATTTTACCAAACATCTATTTTCCCTCCTCATCTGAATACCAAAGATATGCATCCTCAAATTTATCACATGGACTATTTTTTATAGCCTCCTCGACTGTACCGTAAAAAACAGTTTTTCCTTTATTTAAAATAAGTATTTCATCACATAATATCTCGACCTCATCCATAAAATGCGAAGTTAAAATAATCGTCAATCCATCCTTTTTTAATTTCTCCAATGTCCTCCACACTTCTCGTCTTGCTCTAGCATCTAACCCAGTCGTAAGCTCATCTAAAAATACGACCTCAGGTTGTGGAATAAGAGCAAGAACAATAAATAATCGCTGACGTTCTCCACCAGAAAGAGATTTTACTTGGTTCCTTTCTTTATCAGATATACCGAATTCTTTTAACAATTCTCTCCAATCTGCTGGATTTTTGTATATACATGCTGTTTCTTCACACAATTCATCTACTCTTATTTCTGATTGATAATTTGAATCTTGGAATTGAACACCTATTTTTTCAAATAATTTCTTTCTATCTTTTATTGGATTCATCCCACAAATGCTGACATTTCCCGAATCAGATTTTTTTGTACCTAAAATACACTCAATACTAGTACTCTTTCCAGCTCCATTTGCCCCTAAAATACCTACTACCGTTCCCGGTTTTACAGATAAATTTAGATTATCAACAGCTGTTTTTTCACCATATGATTTGCAGAGTTTGTTTACTTTTATGATTTCTTCCATTTTGGTTTACCTCCTAATTATTTCTTATGTTGATAATTTTATCTTGTTTACTAGGGTTATATCTCGACTATTCTTGCTATTTTAAATATAATATTCTTTACAAACAAAAAAGATATAGAATAGTTGTTCATGATAACTACTCTATATCTTTTCTAATATTATTTAACCATATATTAAATAAACTATTTTCTTTCTTTCATAGTTAAGGCATTTTTCTTACAAGTACTATTACAAATACCACATCCAATACACTTGCTCTCGTCTACTGTAACTTTACCTTCTTTAATTTCAAACACTCCAAAATGACATCTTTTAGCGCATTTACCGCATCCAACACATTTGCTCTCATCAAACTCTATAACATATTTACTAGGCGGCCAAACCCCAATACTTTTTCTTCTTTGTTGTGATCTAAGTACATAACAACAATCACCGCAACAGTTACAAATTCCATTAGGATTAGCCGTATGCATTAATCCAGCTTCATGCGCGTCTATAACAACTTGTTTAGCTCTTTCTTTATCCATTTTTTCTACAAAATCAATTTCTAAAGGTTTAAAAAATACTTTTAAATAATCAACAGCAACCTCTGGAACTTTAAACTTTTTAATAAATAAACTATGCAATATAATCACTTCCTATTTAATTTAACTAAATATAATATACAAAATTGTAATTATAAGATGATTGTAATTATACAAATAATTATTTGTCAATTATTTAACTTCCATTCCACAAGGCATAGAAACCTCAGCTGCCACACAATCATTCATAATAGTTTCATAAAGTCTGAAACCACCAGAAAAATTATAACAGTCAAATCCATTTTGACTTAAAATACGACATGCTATATAGCTTCTAAGACCACTTTGACAATTTACATAAACTGTTTTTCCTTTTTCTAGTTCACCGATTCTCGCACGCAATCCATCTACAGGAATATTTATAAATCCATCAAAATGGCCTCTTGCGTATTCCTGTGGTGTTCTAGCGTCAAGCAGAATTACACTTCCATCTCTTGGAAGATCGGCTACTTCATCCCAGAAGAACTGTTTTAAAAGTCCATTTGAAATGTTTTCAATCATAAATCCAGCCATATTCACTGGATCCTTTGCAGATGAATAAGGAGGTGCATAAGCTAAGTCTAAATCCTTTAAGTCAAATGCTTTGATTCCTGCATGAATCGCAGTTGCAAGTACATCAATTCGTTTGTCGACACCTTCATATCCTACAATTTGAGCTCCAAGCAGCTTATAAGTTTCTTTTTCAAATAATACCTTCATAGTCATGACCTTGCCACCTGGATAATAAGAAGCATGGCTCATAGGTGATAAGTAAACTTTGTCGCAGTCAATTCCTAATTTTTTCGCAGTTTTCTCATTAATTCCTGTTGTGGCAGCTGTCATATCAAAGATTTTTATTATTGAAGAACCTTGAGAACCAATGTATGTACTATTACCACCACAAATATTATCGGCAGCGATACGTCCTTGTTTGTTTGCTGGGCCTGCTAGAGGAATCAATACATTTTCATCTGTAACATAATTCTTTACTTGAACTGCATCGCCAACTGCGTAGATATCTGTGATTGATGTTTCCATTTTGTCATTTACTAGAATACTATCCTTTATTCCTAACTCTAGCCCAGCCTGTTTCGCAAGGTGCGTATCTGGTGT
>NZ_JALEXO010000189.1 GCF_022780145.1 Intestinibacter sp. | reverse complement strand
ATAAAAAATCAATATATATAGATAGAAATTAATACAAAAATCAAGGGGGTATAGAAATGGCAAAGGCTCAAACACCATTTTTAGTAGTAAATCCAAAATCATATTTATATGGAGAAAAAAGCTTAGAATTAGCTAAAGCAGCAGATAAAGTAGCAAAAGAAACAGGAATCCAAATATACTTTACTTGCCCATTTGCTGATATTCGTTACATAAAAGAAAACACAGAAAACATAATAGTTACAGCTCAACATATGGATCCTCTAACTCCAGGTCGTGGAATGGGACATGTTTTAGGGGAATCTCTAAAAGAAGCTGGAGCAGAAGCAGTTTTCCTAAATCATGCAGAACACGCTATGACAATAAGCCAATTATCAGCAACTATAAACAGAGCTAAAGAATTAGGATTAATAGTAATAGCATGTGCAGATTCAGTTGCAGAAGCAGTTGCTATATCTAAATTAAACCCAGAAATATTATTAGCTGAACCAACAGAATTAATCGGAACAGGTACAGTAGCAGACGATAGTTACATGGTAGAAACTATAGAAAAACTTCACGAAGCAAACCCAGATGTATTAGTTATGATAGCTTCAGGTGTATCTACAGCAGATGATGTTTATCATATATTAAAATTAGGTGCTGACGGAACAGGAGCAACTAGCGGAATATTAAAGGCTCCAAGTCCAGCAGGTAGAATCCAAGAATGGGCAGATGCAGTTATAAAATTACAAAACGAAAAGGCAGGTAAATAATATGAAATTATATAAAGAACAAATAGAACTTACATCACATGGAAAAACTCCAAGTTATTTTGATATAACACCACAAGTTAAAGAAGCAATAGCTAAAAGTGGAGTAAAAGAAGGTATATGCACAGTTTTAACAGCACATACAACTTGTTCAGTATTCTTTGAAGAATTCGTTCACGATTATACAGAAGATGGAGATGAATTTTTACAAGTTGACTTAAACAACGTTCTTTCAAAAATAATCCCAGACCAAACTGATTACGGTCAATACACTTACCCAGGTGAAAAACACTACCAAGCAGTTGAATCTTGGCCAGATGCTGAAAAATATCTTCCAGGAGGAGACAGAACGCAATTATTTAACTGTGACGCTCACTTAAAATCAACTATATTAGGTTCTAGTGAAACTTTTGAAGTAGCTGATGGAAAATTAGGTGTTGGTACTACAGGATATATTTACTTTGTTGATTTTGACCGCACTCGCTCAAGACAAAGAAAATGTAAAATAATAATAATTGGAGAAGAAGCATAATACTATCGAGATATTGTGCATAATTTAGAAAATAGTATTGAATTTATATATGAAAGGTGGGTTCTAGTTAGGAGCTCACTTTTTATTTTGAGGATAAATTTAATTAGAGTAAAACTAGAAAGTCTGTACGAAATAATGTCAAATGACATTGTTTTTTAGTTATGATATAATTTTAAGCATATTGATAATGATTATAATAGATATAATATATGTGATTACATGATTTGAAAATGTGGAGTTGTCGTATAAATGAATAATTATAGAGTATTTAAATAAGTAGTTATATAACGTTTTAACAAATAGATAATTATACGAGATGTAAATATGTAATTACATGGTATTTAAAAAGGAGTAAATTTTTATGGCACAAAATAATTTATCTAATAAATCTAAATCTGAAAATTATGAGGATATGTTGATTTACATAGCAGAGTTGTATTATTTAAAAGGGCTATCTCAACAACAAATAGCCGATATAACTCACCAATCTAGAACAAATATTTCGCGCCTTCTTAAAATATGTGTAGAAAAGGGAATCGTTGAATTTAGAATAAAAAAACCAACAGGAAAGAGAATTTACACAGCATCTCAGCTTGAACAAATGTTTAACCTAAAAAAGGCTATAGTAGTTCCAAATGGAGGAACTCCAGAGCAGCTTAGAAGAAGAGTAGCAGTAGAGGCAGGCGAATATTTGAGAACTATTTTAAAAGACGGAATTTTGATCGGAATAAACTGGGGCTCTACAGTTTACGAAATAGTTAAAAACTTTACTGTAGAGCACAAATACAACATAGATGTCATCCAGTTATTAGGCGGCGTGAATTCAAAATTACGTGATGCAGATGGACAACATATACTTCAGTCTTTTGCGTCAAATTTTAACGGAATAGGGTATATTTTAAATGCACCTTTTATAGTTCAAAAAAAAGAAATAAAACAATTATTGATGCAGGAACCACCTATAAAAGATCATTTTTCTAAAATGAAAAAAATAGACATCGCAATCCTTGGAATAGGTAATCACACTCCAAAATCATCTATATATAATTCTGGTTATCTAACTGATGAAGAAATGGAAATGTTGAAAAACGACGATGCAGTTACAGATATTTGTGGATACGGCATAGATATTGAGGGAAATCAAGTTGAAACTGTGACTACAGGAAGAATAATAGGAATTGAAATGGATGATTTAAAGAATGTACCAGTTCGTATAGGGTGTTTATCTGGAGTTGAAAAGAGTCAAGCAGTACTTGGTGCGCTTAGAGGTGGTTATATAAATGTGTTAGTCGTAGATGAGGAAACTGCCAATGCTGTTATGATAGCCGAAGTCGATGGAACAAAACATAAAAGTAAGATTTAAATGTAAAAATAAACCAGTTTAAAAAGGTTATTGGTTATGTTAATTATTATTATTTAGACAGTATCAATAACGGATTATTGGCAAGGGGGATTAAAATGAAACCAAAACTTAAAATTACAGTTGAGGCAATACCTAGTGAATACTATTCTAAAAAACGTATGAAGGTATTTATAAGTGAGACATTTGCAGGTAGAAAATATAAATTAAAAGAGAATTTAGATGCTGAACAAAATAAAATTGAATTTGTTTTTGTTATGAAGGAATTAAAAAATGATTTTGTAACAGAAATTACAGAAATTACTGAGGTATTTCAAAAAATAGGGGAATTAAATATGTATGAAATTACATCATGTGATTCTGCGTTTATATAGCTAGATTAAATAGGGCTTGTGGGGAGAAAGTTTGTCAACAAGCCCTATTTTTATTTTAAGTATTTGAAATAAATTCCAAAGCAATATATGATAATTTAAGTCTTATTATGTAATTTAAATTATCCAAATTCATGTCATAAAGATCATTTATTTTATTTAATCGGTATTTTAATGTGTTATAGTGAATATGAAGCTCATCTGCAGCTTTTTTTATATTTCCATTATTATTGATAAAAGCTTTAAGTGTTTGCACATATTCTTGACTAGCTGAATTTAAAAATTCTATAAAATTTAAATCTACTATATTGTTAGTATTTTTATTTGTCAAAAAACTATAAACGAGATTAGTCAGCATAAAATCAGAATAATAAAATATAGGATTTTTAGAATCTGAATCATTAGAAAAATCTATAGCCTTTAGTGTTTGTTCATAGGCTAATTTTGTGTTATGCAAATTAAAGAAAATATCACTGATTCCTACAACTAAATTGTATCTTTTACATAACTCTAAAAAATGTTCTGATTCTATTTTTGAATTTTTGGGATATTTTTTATCCTGAGTAATATATAATACACATATTTGTTTTCTGTATATAAAAACAAGCTGATTATAAAATAATGACTTTATTAAGTCGTATAAATTTTTCAAATTGTTAGAGGTAGTATCTTTATCAACAAAATTGATATTTATTAAAAAGAAATTAGAGTGTAAATCTAAATTTAAAATATCACATGTTTTTTCTAAAAAATAAGGTTTAACATCATCTGATGATAATAAATAATAAAATATAGAATCAAGTTGACAATTATTACAATAACTAAAACGAGAATCATTTATTATTGTAGGTAATAATAATTTTTTTACGGTATTAACAAGTTTTATATCATCTCTGTTAAAAGGTTTATTTGCTTCTAGTATATATAAATAAGCCATATTTAAGTTATTGATTTTTATAGGACATAAAAGAATCCTATGTTCCATTATATCTAAATAATCTATAATATGGGGATTATTTTCTTTAGATATAGATTGTAAAAATTTAATATCGTAATAAATTTTATCTAGATAATTGGGATCTGGATAATTATTTATTATATAATTTTGCCAAATGCTATCATTTATTTTATTGTCTCCAGTATTATAAGCACATAGATAATTAGCTGCATTTGCGATTATTATTGGATTTTTTAGATAATCATATATTATATCTATTAAAGTATTAATATTTTCATTTTTTGAAATTGCAGAGATAATGCTATTAGAAGAAGCTATAATGTTAGCTTTTACATTTATTACATCTTGTAAATCCTCTAATAATTTGTATAGGTTTATTTTATCCTGTTCTAGCATTAAAATATTACAGTTTTTTAATTGGAATAAATCATATTCATCATTTATATCGATAATAATTAACAAATTGGTAATTTTATCTGGAGAAAAATCTTTCGGTAAATTAGATAATTTACATATATAAAGGCTATATGAATTAAGATTGTCGAAGTTATTTTCTATATAATAATAGTTTGAGATATTTATATTTTTTGCCATTATTACCAAAGGATTTTTTGAAGATAGCCTTGCTGATATTTCGTTAAAAGTTGCAGACAAAATGAGTCCTCCTTTCTATTTATTTTCCAAATCGAGATTATATTTTTCTGATATTTCTAAAGCAACTAATGAAAGCTGTAGTTTTATAAGAGTATCAGAATTTTTTAAATCAATAGAGTATTTATTTTTTAATTTTTCTATTCTATATTTTAATGTGTTATAGTGAATTTTTAATTTTTCAGATATTAAATTTAAATTTCCATTTAAATCAATGTAATATCTTATTGTAGTTATTAAATCCTGATTATTTTCTTTTAAAAGATTCATAATTCTGGAATCAAATATATAATGAAGCTTTTGTTTTGCAACAAAATCGTATATTAAGTCATATAAAATATAATTGTCATAATAATATATAATAGGATTATTTTGCTCATAAGGATTTATATGGTTTCCAAAGTTTATAGCCGATAATGATTCAAAATAAGCATTTCTTATATTTGAAATACCTTTAAATAGTTTGCTAACACCTACACATAATGTATAATCTTTTATTAACTCTGAAAAATTTTTAAATTCATTGACTTTGAAAAAAGGGGTAAATGAATTTTTATTATCATAAAGTACTAAAATATTATTCTGAAATATAAAAACATAATGATTTTTTAAGGTATTTTGTATTATTTGTCTTAAGTAATTAATTTTTGATTTTGAGTTTATATTATCAGAATCTTTTAAGCATAAAAGATACATATTTGAATCTAAATTAAAATTTAAATTAGATAATTTCTTTTTTATAAGTAATAAATTAGGCTTTTCACAAGTTATTAATTCATACATTATAGAGTCTATCTTTGATGTTTTTGAATTTATGAATTTATCATCAGTAATAATAAGAGGATACATTAGTTTAGCTAGTGTTTTTAATATATGAATATCACTTGATGTAATAGGTCTATTAATTTCTAGCATACTAATACGTCCAATTGCAAAATCAATGTGTTTTATTGGAATACTAATTTCTCTATGCTTCATAATGTCGTCAAAAAAGGTTATTATATGTTCGTAGCTATTTTCTGCTAAAAGACGATTTTTTTTGTTGTGATTGTATTTTAATGAATATTCTGGATGGGGATAGCCATGTTCTAACTGAAATTCCCATACAGGTTCATCTATTATTGTTTTTCCTATTTCAAAGTAGCAAGTTTGATATTTAGAATTAAGTACAATAATAGGATTATTTAAATACTCATAAGCTATAGAAAGCATATTGTCTATGGATAAATTCTTTTCTATACTAAAGATTAGCTTTTCTTTAAATGATGACAAAGCATCATCGAAATTTAATAGATCTTGAATAGTTTTTATTATGTCAAAGGTAGAAATAGAATTCTCCTCTAAAATAATGTAATTACAATTATTTAAATAGTTTTTTTCTTTAGGAGTACCTATTATTAAAAAATTTATTACATCTTCTACTAAAATATCTTTAGGTAGATTTTTTTCTTTAAATATGTATAAACAATAAGGACTATAGCTGGGAAGAGCTTTAGTTGAAAATTTAAAGCTTATTATTTCAGTATAAAACGATATTTTATAGTCATAAGTATATGGTAAAAATTTGTCTAATATTTCATTCAAATTAATATACATTTTGCCACTCCTTTCATGATTTAAGATAAATATTGAATATATTGTTAATATTATACAATAAAATACTCTGAATTTGATTTTTTTGTGATATTTTTATAAAAAAATATATAATTTTTGTAAAAATATACAATATAAAAAAATATAAAATTTATAAAATTTATAATAATATTCATAATTTGCTACATTGAAAAAGATAATTTAAAAAGGTTATACTTAAAATATAAAAGATAAGAAAAATGAAAACGTTATACAATATTGACAGAAAAAATCTTTTGTACTATTAAAAATAATTTATTATATGTTAGGGGGAATTTACATGTCTAAAATTCAAGAAGTAGCAACAGCAGTAGAAAGAGGAAAATCTAAAAAGGTAGCAGGATTAGTCCAAGAAGCTCTAGATTCAGGAGCAAGTGCACCAGATATATTAAACGCAATGATAGATGCAATGAGTGTTGTAGGTGATAAATTTACAAAAAATGAAATATTCGTTCCAGAAATGCTAGTAGCAGCTCGTGCTATGCAAAAAGGTGTAGAAGTTTTAAAACCATTATTAATGGGAGAAAATGCAGTTTCTGCAGGAAAAATGATAATGGGAACAGTAGCAGGAGATTTACATGATATAGGTAAAAACTTAGTTATAATGATGCTTGAAAGTGCAGGCTTTGAAGTTATTGATTTAGGAGTAGATGTACCAGCAGAAAAATTTATAGAAGCATTAGATCAAAATCCAGATGTTAAAATAGTTGGAGCATCAGCACTTCTTACAACAACTATGCCAGCATTAAAAGATACAGTAAAAGCACTTAACGAATATCCAAATAGAGATAAATTCAAAGTTATGGTTGGTGGAGCACCTATAACACAAGAATTTGCAGATGAAATAGGAGCAGATGCATATACAGAAGATGCAGCTGAAGCAGCTCAAGTAGCTAAAAAATTAGTAGGATAAAGTTAATCGTTGCAGAGTGAGGTTAAATTAGAACTATATAAATTAAGAGAGGTTCTTTATGAAAAAAATAAATAACAAAATTAAAACTTTCTGGGGAATAAGCGAAGTTGGATTTTCGTTTATGAGTACAGTTGAAACAACATTCTTTGTAATATTCTTAACTGATGTAGCAAAATTGCCATTACCATTGGTAGCTGCAGTAACCTCTATAGCAGGTATAGCAGATGCAATAACAGCTATGTTAGCAGGAGTAATAATAGACAAAGTTAATTTTAAAGGTGGAAAATATAGACCTTGGTTAATATACTGTTCTCCTTTTGTAGTGGCATTTTTCGTATTGATGTTTACTAAAATAGGACCAGATCCAGTTGCAGCATTAATTTGTGCAATAGGATATATATTAAGCCATGGTATATGGAATATAAGCTGGACAGCAAATAGAACTTTAGTTGGAGAGCTTACAGATGATCCAAAAGAGAGAGCATTTCTATCTGGTAGAATTTCAGCAGGATCAAGTGCAGGAAAAATACTTGCATCATATCTTGTACCAGTATTAAATATATTCTTCTTAGGTGTATTTGCAGGATCAAGTGGAGTTATTGGATATACAATGACAGCATTAATAGCATCACTTACATTTACAGTATGCTTTGTTGTACACTTTGTTATAACTAAAGGATACGATGAGCCAAAAGAACTATCAGATGCTGATACAAAAGGCGCAAGATCTATTTCATTTAAGGATATGGCAAAAAGTATAACTTCAAATCCACAGCTTTTATTAGTTTTAATTTACGACTTCTTAAAACTAATTGGATATTATACTTTGATGGCATCAGTTGCATACTATGCAAAGGTTGTCCTTAAGGATGAAAGTGCAATTTCTTTCATATTAGTAGTTTTTAATGTTGGAGCTTTAATAGGATCACTTATATCAAAACGTATAGTTGACAAAGTTGGAAGTAAATTGACTAATATAATTGGTATATTAGGTTTTGCAATATGCCTAGTAGTTATATATATAATGCCAGTTAATAAAATAATAGTGACATCTCTTTTAGGTTTAGGACAAATATTCTTCGGAATAGCATATGGAAATACTACTAGTTTATATTCAAACTGTGGTACATATAGTGAATATAAAACAGGAAAAAATACTAAGGCTGTTATAATGTCTTTCAGTTCTTTAGCTATAAAAATATCAATTGCTGTTAGAGGCGTTGTTATAACTAGTGTTTTATCAGCAATATCTTATAATGCTGATGCAGCTATTACAAATTCAACTGTAAGTGGTATAAAAATGTTATTCCTTTTAGTACCAATAGCATTTTTAGTAATTTCTATAATACCTTTATTAGGGTATAAAATTAAAGACAATGATATAGCTGTAATGGAAAAAGAATTACAAGAAAGAGCTAAGGCTAATTAATAAGTTAAAAAATACTTGGATTATATAGATTAATTAATAAAATTGGAGGAAGAAAAATGAGTGATTATTCTTTTAAAATAGAAGAGATACAAAATGCAAAAATGGCACCAGCTATACCAATACCATATGGTGCACCAGAATTTGAAACAGTTAAATTCAATACTCCTATAACACCAAAGGAAAATGTACTTAGAATATACAAAAAAGAGAAACCTCTTTGGATGCCATCTCTTTACTTTGATGTTAACTTTATACAACCATTAGTAATGCCAGATGCATATGCTAGATGTAAAGGTGGCATCGACTGGTTTGGTATAGAATGGGAATATGAACCACAAACAAAAGCAGCCATGGTAAAACCAGGAACAAGAAGATTAGATGAAATAACTAACTGGGAAAAATTAGTTTTTCCTGATTTATCGGCTATAGATTGGCAAAAAGATTATGATGAAAATTATAAAGATAAAATAGATCCTGATAAGGCTACAGCATTTGTAATTGTAAATGGATTATTTGAAAGAACAGCAGATTTAACAAGCTTTGAAGATACATTCTGTTATTTATTAGAAGAAGAGGAAGCTTTAGAAGCATTTTATACAAAATTAACTGATTTCCATATAGAATTAATGAAAATAGCAAAAGAAGTATATCATGCTGATATAATAACTTTCCATGACGATATGGGAACTCAAAAGAACTCTTTCTTCTCACCAACTACTTTTGAAGAAGTTATGTTACCACATTATAAGAGAATGAATGATGCTGCTCATGAAATGGGACTTTATGTAAACTTCCATTCTTGTGGATGTGTTGGAAATCAAATAGAAAACTTCATAAAAGCTGGATTTGATTCTTGGGAAGGTCAAGATGCTTGTAATGATAAAATAGGTATATTTGAAAAATATGCAGATCAATTAGCACAAATAAGCTCTTTCTCACCAGATCCAGATGGCAAATTAAGTGATGAAGAATATGAACAAGCTATAAAAGATAGAGTAAGAGACTATGGAAAATTTGGAAGATATATAGCTTGGTATCGTGAAAATGATCCAGAACGTAGAAGAAAAGGATATGAAATAATGTATAAAGAATCTAGAAAATTATATTGTGACTAGTAGAATATTATACAGATTTCAGAAAATAAGTAATATATAAAGGATGGAGTATAACAGATGATTATTATAGGAGAAAAAATAAACGGCTCTATACCAGTTGTCGGTGAAGCAATAGCAAATAAAGATGCAGAATTCATTAAAAATAGAGCAAAAATACAAGCAGAAGCAAATGCAACATATATAGATGTTTGTGCTTCAGTGCAAGAAGATATAGAAGTAGATACTTTAAAATGGATGATAGATTTAGTTCAAGAAGTGACAGATGTACCTATATGCATAGATTCTCCAAGTCCACGTTCTTGTGTAGCAGCTATACCATTTTGCAAAAAGCCAGGACTAGTAAATTCAGTATCATTAGAAGGAGATAAAATAGATGTAATATTTCCAGTAATAGCAGATACTGAGTGGGAATGTGTAGCATTACTTTGTGACGATAAAGGAATTCCAAACTCTGTAGAGAGAAGAATGGAAGTATTTGATGGAATAATGGCAAAAGCTAAAGAATACAATATAGATCCATCTAGACTTCATATAGACCCACTTGTAGTTACTCTTGGAACTGATGAAACAGCTCTTACAACTTTTGCAGAATGTTGTAGATTAATAAAACAAAAATATCCAACAATACATATAACAAGCGGATTAAGTAATATATCTTTTGGACTTCCTGCTAGAAAATTAATAAATCAAGCATTTATGGTGCTTGCTATGAATGCAGGAATGGATAGTGCAATAGTTGATCCAACTAATAGAGATATGCTAGGAATGATATATGCAACAGAGGCTTTATTAGAAGAAGACGAATTCTGTATGGAATATATAACAGCATATAGAGAAGGATTAATTGGACCAAAAAAATAGTGTAAATTTGTAACAAACATTTTAATTAATAAAAATAAAATTTTTAAAAAATATGCCCACATTAAAGTATCGATAAGTATATAAAATTTATCGATACTTATTTTTTATAAAAAAGAGGTTAGGTTTATGATATACAATAAAGAACAAATTAATTTATATTTAAAAAAAATGAATTATAAGGATGAAGTAAAAATAGATTATAATACACTTAGTAAGCTACAAATAGCTCATTTAACTAATATACCATATGAAAATATAGATGTTTTAAATAAAAAACCGTTATCCTTAGATGCTCAGGATTTATTTAATAAAATGATATTAAATAAAAGGGGAGGGTATTGCTTTGAGTTAAATGGATTATACAGTAATTTGTTAAAGAGTCTAGGATTTAAGGTGACAAATTTAGCGGGGAGATTTATATATCAAGATGGAAAAACTAGAATGAGGCTACATAGAATTTTGAAGGTAGATATAGACAATAAATCATATATATCGGATGTAGGTGTGTTGAGTGAATTACCTAGAAAAAGTTTAGAACTTGAAATAGGCAAAATACAAAATGATGGAAAATGCGATTATAAATTTGAATTAGATGAAAATAAAGAATATATTTTATATCAGAGAAAACCTAATAAAGATTGGAAGCAAATTTATAGTTTTTCTTTGGAGCCTCAACTAGATATAGACTATGTATTACCTTGTTTTTATTGTGAAACTCATTCAAATTCACCATTTATAAATTCGATGAAAGTAGCTATTTATACAGAAGATGAACATATAAGATTATTCGATGGAGAGCTTATTTTTTATAAAGATGGAAAGGTGAGAAAATTAGAAAAAATTAATGACGAAAAAATAGAGAGTGTATTAAAAGAATATTTTGGTATAGTATTGTAATTATTTTTAAATATATCTAAATGAATAAAAATATATATTATGTAACGTATTATGGAAAGGAGAAAATCATGTCAGAAAAAATTAATTTAAAGGTTTTACTAGATCATAATATGAAAGGCAGAAAATTAATAGATATAATAAATGAAAATAATATACCTATAGAGACAGCATGTGGTGGAAAAGGAAAATGTGGAAAGTGTAAGGTTAAAGTTTTAGAAGGAAATATAAGTGATATAACAGAAAATGAGAAAAAACTTTTAAGTAAAAAAGAGATATATGAAAATGTAGTTTTAGCCTGTGAAAGATATGCATTAGGAGATGTAACTATCGAGATTATTGATGTAAATGAAGATACAATTGAAAAAGGAAAAATTATAAAATGCGATAAAAATATAGATAGTATAGTTCAAAAAATATATTTAGAATTGCCATTGCCTTCTTTAAAGGATCAAAGAAGTGATGTAAAAAGAATATTAGATTGTTTAAAAAATAAAAAAAATATAGATTGTAAATTTGATATAAAGTTAATTTCAACATTACATGAAATTCTATTAGATAGCAATTATAAAGTTACAGTCACTATTTTAAAAGATGAGATAATAAGAGTTCAAGCAGGTAATCGACAAGATAAAAATTATGGAATTGGAATAGATATAGGGACAACTACAGTAGCGACATATTTTGTTGACTTAAACAGTGGTGAAGTTCTAGATACTGAATCGAGTATTAATTCACAAAAAAAATACGGGGCAGATGTAATATCTAGAATAAATTATGCTATAGAAAGTAAAGAAAATAAAGAAATGCTTAAATCTGAAATAGAAACTACTATTAATAAATTAATTGATAAGATTATTTCTAATAATGAAATTGATAAAGAAGATATAAGCATAATAAGTATAGTAGGAAATACTACGATGAGTCATTTACTCATGGGAGCAAATGTAGAGGGAATTTCAAAATCACCTTTTAATGCCGTATTTTTAGATGAAGTTATAGGAAATGTAGAGTTATTAAATATCGATAAATTAGATAAAAATACTAGATTTATATTACTTCCTAATATAGGAGGATATGTAGGGTCTGATACTTTGGGAGCTATATTGAGCAGTGATATAAAAAATAAAGATGGAAACATATTGCTTATAGATATTGGAACTAATTGTGAATTAGCATTAAAAACAGATAAGGGGATTTTAGTATGTTCAACTGCTGCAGGACCCGCATTTGAGGGAGCTAATATGAGATATGGAATGAGGGCAAGTGATGGTGCTATTTACGATTGTGATATAGATTTAGAAGATGATATTTATATAAAAACTATAGGGGATACAAGTGAATGTACAGGAATTTGTGGTAGTGGTTATATAAATTTGATAAGTAAATTAGCTGAAGAAGAAATTATATTGCCACAGGGAAGAATTACTATGCCAGAGGATATTGAAGATGATGTATCACAAAAGATTAAAGATAGAATATATAAGCAAGAAAAAACTTATGAAATTGAATTGTATAATGATGGAAATAAAAAAGTTAGTTTAATGCAACAAGATATAGTTAACCTTCAACTAGCAAAGGCGGCAGTAAAAACAGGTATAGAATTATTAATGATAGAAGGAAAAGTAGATAAATTAGATGGTATACTTATAGCAGGAGCATTTGGAAGTAATTTAAATATCGATAGCATAAAAAGTATAGATATGATACCAAATATTAAAAACGAAAATATAAAAGTATTAGGAAATGCTGCTGGAAGTGGAGCTATTCAAATTCTTCTACATAAAGATAAATACAACAATATGAATGAAGTAATTCAAAATACAAGACATGTAGAACTGGCAAATCATAAGGATTTTAATAGAATTTTTGCTGATTCTTTGATGTTGTAAAGTAAAAGGAGTAAGACTAATTTGGAAAGTTTAATTATAATATGTGAAGTTTTAAAGAATGAAGTTAATTTTATTATAGAAAAGATGATTAAAAGTAATATTATAAAATCTATGCCTGAAATAATTTATGTTGATTCTAAATATCATAATAATCCCGATAATTTAAAATTAAAATTGCAAGAAATCATAGATCAAAATAAAGAATATGAAAGAATAATTTTATTATATGGTCAATGCGGAAATGCAGTATTAGAATTAAAATCAGATTATTCTAAACTAGTTATGCCAAAAGTAAGCGATTGTATATCTTTGTACTTGGGGGGAAATGATAAGCGAAAACAGATAAAAGATAGTGAGAGAACCTATTTTTTCTCAAAAGGATATATGGAAAATGACAACAGTTTATACAATGAAATGGTTAAATTAAAAGAAAAATATGGTGAAGAAGAAGCTATAGATATGTATAAGATGGTAATATGTAATTATAAACATATTGGAGTTATAGATACAAAGGCATATAACTTAGAAGATATTATGGATAAAATAAAATCTTTATGTTATGACTTAGATTTGAACTATGAAATTGTAGACGGGGATTTATCGATAATGGAGAAAGCTTTATTGGGAATTTTAGATGGAGATTTTGTAATAAAGAAAGTAGGAGAAAAGGTGTCTTATAAAGACTTTGAATAATTTTATTAGTATAAAATTAAACATGGCTTGGAGCAAGAGTAAAACTGCTACAAGTCATGTTTAATTTATGTATAAGAAGCCTCTTCAATAAATTTCTTGACTGCAAAACTGGCATATCTAGTATTTGGATAGTGAAAGAACAATTCCCTAATAGTGAGCTCTGAGTTTATTTTATAATATTTGAGATCACTGGAGATAGGCATGTTTTTTATCAGAGTGTCACTTACTAGAGCTATTCCCATATTGCTACATACAATATTGTATGAAGTAACTAATTGTTCCACTTCAAGAATTATTTTAGGTGAAAATTCAGCTTCCTTGCACAACATATCAAATCTATTTCTAGTATCATTGCCTGGATATAGTGCTACAAATGGATAATTTTTAAAACATTTCATACTTACAGCAGGAGCAGATTCATGTAAATGAATATCATTTATTATATCTTCTTTAGATAGACTGCATTTTGACAAATTGTTATCTAATTTTAGTTTATTGGGAACTGCTAATAGAAGATTTTCAGTGTGAAAAACCTTCTTTTCATAAATATTTTCGTCAATCGGATAATTATCTAAAATCAAATCTAATGTTCCTTTTTTAATTTGATCCTCTAAATAAAAAATATTACCTTCATGAAGCTCTATTTTTATCTCTGGGTATTTATCAGTGAAGTTTTTTATAATTTTAGGTAAAACAAAAGAGGTACAAAGATTGTTTGAGCCGATTGCTATTTTGCCTGATTTTAAATCTCTGACATCGTTTAAATAAGTTTCGAAATTATTTTGTAAAGTCATAATTTGTTCTACATAGTGTATATATTCTACACCATACTCAGTTAATTGAATAGGTTTTACATTTCTATTAAATATTGGGACTCCAAGTTTATTTTCAACTTTTTTTACCATAGCGCTTAAACATGGTTGAGTTACATATAAATTTTTGGCGGCTTTTGAGAAGCTTTTTTCTTTGTATACTTCGTACACGTATTCCATATTTTGAAACATTTACAATCACCTACGATATTTCTATAACTATTTACAATATAATGTAAGAAAAATTTTATTTTAAAGAATAATGATTAAGATTTTTATAATATAAATAAATATTTATATTGTTTATAAATATATAAATATTTGATTTTATTATAGTATAATCATATACTTAAATCAACAGATAAAGGGGGGATAACATGTACAAAACAATTGGTATTATAGGAGGAATGGGGCCAGCAGCGACTTGCGATTTGATGGAAAAAATCATAGCATCTACAGATGCAGAAGATGATCAAGGACATATTCATATATGTGTTGATTGTAATACTAATATACCGGATAGAACTAAAGCTATAGTAGAACATGGAGAAAATCCAATTCCAGAGATGGTAAAGAGTGGTATACGTTTGGAATCCATGGGAGCAAATTTACTTATAATGCCATGTAATACAGCGCATTATTTTTATGATGAATTGATAAAATATTTGGATGTACCTTTTTTAAATATGCCCCTTGAAACAGGAAAATATCTAAAAAAAATTGGTGTAAAAAAAGTAGGAATTCTAGCAACGGATGGAACAGTTCAAAGTAAAATTTACGATAAACCTCTAATGAATCAAGGAATAGAAGTCGTATATCCGTCGAGTGAAAATCAAAAATTAGTTATGTCACTTATATATGATTGTGTGAAATCGCATCATAAGGATTACAGTGAGATTCCAATAAGAAATATAGTAGAAGAATTAGTAAATAAGGGAGCAGAAAAAATTATTTTGGCATGTACAGAATTGCCAATAGTTTTTAGAAATTTAGAAATTAATAAAAATTGTATAGATCCAACTCTTGTATTAGCGCGTTCGGCTGTTGAGTTTGCTGGTGCTAGGGTGGTTAAATAGTGTGTATATTTATAAAATGGTGCTGAAGTGTGATGTTTTAGCACCTTATTTTTATATTAAATTTATATAGTATATGGTTATCATTATTATCGATTTTAAAGATTTTATAATCAATTTATAGTAAAATAAAATTATAAGAGTAAATATAAAAATTGGGGGCAAATAAAATGAAAAAGGTAATTTCAATATTTTTATCACTAGCTTTAGTTCTAACTAATTTTCAAGGATGGGACTATATAAATATATTTAAAAATCTCGATTTATTTCAAGGAATAACTCAATCATTTGCTGAGACAGGGACCTTGCTAGAAGGCACAGGACTTTACTATACTATCTCAAATGATGAAGTAGCTATAACTGATGCTGATACAACTATTTCAGGCGAATTGACAATTCCACAAACTATAGAGGGTTATCCAGTAACTAGTATAGCAAAGAATGCTTTTTCAAGCTGTAAAAGTCTTACAAGTGTAACTATTCCAGAAGGTGTAACTACAATATACGATTATGCTTTTTATAGTTGTAGTAGCCTTGTGAGTGTTACTTTACCTGACAGTTTGACTACTATAAATGGTAGAGCTTTTCAGTTTTGTAGTAGTTTAACAGATATAAATATCCCAACATCTGTTACGACTATTGGTAAAGGTGTTTTTGATAGCTGTACTAGCCTTAAGAATATAATTATTCCAGAGAGTGTTAAAGAGATGGGTAGTGGCATTTTTAGTAAATGTACAGCGCTAGAAAGTGTAAATATTCCAAATGGAATAAAGGTTATAGAAAATAATACATTTGAAAGATGTACTAGCTTAAAGAGTATAGCTATACCAGATAGTGTGACTAGTATAGGTAACAATGCATTTGAAAGATGTACTAGCTTTACAAGTGTGACTATACCAGACTCTGTGACTAGCATAGGAAGTTCTGCTTTTTTATACTGTGGAGCGCTTAAAAGTATAAGTATACCAGATAGTGTGACAAGTATAGGAAAATACGCTTTTCATAGCTGTAGCAGCCTTGAGAGTATAACTATTCCAAAGAGTGTAGAGAGTATAGGAGAAGATAGCTTTTATGGATGCAGCAAGCTACAATCTATATATGTAAATGATGAAAACACTGCTTTTAAAAGCGCAGGCGGTGTTCTTTTCTCAAAGGATCTAAGTAATCTAATTGTTTTTCCAGCTGGAAAATTAGATACTGCTTATACTATACCAAGTGGAGTTAAAAATATAGCAAAGAAAGCCTTTTGTAAATGCAATAATCTCGTAAGTGTAAATATACCAGATGGTGTAACGACTATAGGCATAAGTGCATTTCAAGCTTGCGAAAGTCTGACAACTGTAGCTATGCCAGATACTGTAACTAGTATAGGAAATTCAGCATTTTATGAATGTACTAATTTAAAGAATATAAATATTTCAGAGGGCTTGACAATTATAGGAGATAGTGTTTTTTATAGCTGCACCTCTTTAGAAAATGTGACTATTTCAGAAAGTGTTACAACTATAGAAAGTTATGCTTTTGAGGACTGTAGTAGCTTGACAAAGATAACTATTCCAAAA
>NZ_JALEXO010000164.1 GCF_022780145.1 Intestinibacter sp. | reverse complement strand
ACAGAAATTTCACTCCTGAACAATTAGTTTCACATACTTTTTTTGTAAGATATCCTGATGAATTCTTCAAATTTTACAAAGACAAATTAATTTATCCAGATGCAAAACCTAACAATGCACATAAAGCTCTAGCTAAACTTGAAGAAATAGGAAAATTAAATGCCGTAATCACACAAAATATAGACGGGCTTCATCAAATGGCAGGTAGCAAAAACGTATATGAATTACATGGATCTGTACATAGAAATTACTGCACTAAATGTCATAAATTCTTTGATTTAGACGAAATGCTAGCACTTCCTGGAAATATTCCTCACTGCGATAAATGCGGTGCTGTTGTAAAACCAGACGTTGTTTTATATGAGGAAGGACTTGACAACGACGTTATAAATGAAACTATCAAAGCTCTAACTTATGCTGATTTATTGATAATAGGAGGAACTTCTCTCGTAGTATATCCTGCTGCTAGCTTTATAAATTACTACAGAGGAAGAGACATGGTTTTAATAAATAAAAGTTCAACTGGATACGATAATATGGCCTCTCTAGTTATAAATGATGCAATAGGAGAAGTACTAAAAGAAGCCGTTTTAGATGTATATTAATAAAATATTTTAAACAAAATAAAATCTGTCCAATCTAATAACTGGGCAGATTTTATTATTTTAAATATATAAATTTTATTATCTAAAATTATCTTCGTATTTTAATTTATACAACAAAATAGCTTCTGGCCACGCCTCCAAGCTACTTATACCCTTATCTTCGGCTACAGCTAAAACTATCTCCTTTATTCTAGTCGCCTCTCTTAAAATGTCCATTTTTACACCTCTTTACAACTTTCTTCTAGTATATTATTAATATTCCCTATTTCCATAAAAAATACTAATTTTTTTAATTTTGTGCTACAATCACCTTATATAGTAAATAATTATAAACTAGGAGGCTAAAATGGATATTTCTATAATGATCGACGAATTGATAAATTATTACCTTATAATTGCACATAAGGATATATCCGATTCTCTAAAGGACAAATCAGAAGAAGAAATCAAAACTCTTTACTACGATACTTTTGGTGAAGATTAAAAAAATGAAAAAAAATTGTTGCAAGTAAAAACATGCAACAATTTTTTTTATTGTTTGTTTTTGTTATTTTTTCTAAATACATTTCTAACGAAAGATGCCCAGCAAAGAGCAGCTACCATCCATAAAACACCTCTAAAAGTATCTCCTGTGTTTATGGTATAAAATCCAAACAATATACTCAATATACACATTACAGCGCCTATTATAAGTGGTAAACTTATATTTTTCATTTTACTTCCCCCTATTTTACATCTTATAAAAATTTATATTTTTAATTAAATTGTATATTTTAAACTACCAATATATCAACTATTTTGCCTAAAATTTAATCTATACTTTCTTCAAATTGTTCAATTGGCGGTAAATCTTCTAATTTTTCTATATTTAAAAGCTTTAAAAATTCATCTGTTGTTTTATATATTATAGGTTTCCCTATTTTATTTAACCTTCCTGCTTCCTTTATTAGAGAATTTTCAAGCAAAGTCTGTAAAACTTTATCGCATTTTACACCTCTGATACTTTCAATTTCAACTTTTGTAATAGGTTGCTTATATGCAATTATAGTCAAAGTCTCTAATGTAGCCTGGCTTAAAGTTTTCTTTCTTTTAGGCTCTAGGATTTTCTTTATATATGGAGTATATTCCTTATTAGTACACATTTGGTATCTATCTTCTAGCTGTATAATCTGTATACCTCTATTTTGCTCCTCATATTCATCTTTTAATAAGTTTAACATATACTCTATTTCTTTTGGAGAAAGTTCTTCATTAATGGCATAATTTAATTCCTTTATACTTATGGGTTCTGCATATGCAAACATTATTGATTCTATAATATATTTTATCTCACTTCTCTTCATGTTAATTCTCCAAATTCTTTTTTATAATAATATCTTCAAAGAAATTTTCTTGAACGACTACTATTTTTCTAGATTTAATAAGCTCTAGTATAGATAAAAATGTAGCTATCACTTCATCCTTTTGATAGCTTTGTACCATGCTGTTAAAATTGATATTATCTGTAGTTTTTAAAATATTTTCTATGTATTTTATCTTTTCTTCAACAGGTATTATTTTTCCTCTTACAATTTTATCTAATCTCTCATCTTTT
This sequence comes from Intestinibacter sp., assembly GCF_022780145.1. Classification (GTDB taxonomy): domain Bacteria; phylum Bacillota; class Clostridia; order Peptostreptococcales; family Peptostreptococcaceae; genus Intestinibacter. The sequence goes on along the minus strand of NZ_JALEXO010000164.1, from coordinate 959 downwards.
TCTTCTTCTTGTATAGTTTTTACCTTAAATATATATGGAAGTATAGCTTTTATAGATTCTATCGATATTTCATTTAAATCGACCTTTTCGTCTGTAAGAACTTCCTCTTTCGTTCTGTAGTAAGGCTGACTTATGTAATCTACATTTTCCTTTAAGACCTCACTAGCTCTTTTGTATTTTTTATATTCTTTTATTTGCTCCATAAGTTCAAGTCGTGGATCCTCTTCTTCATCCATGTCTCTTTGTGAAAATAACAAGTATTTTGATTTTATCTCTAAAAGCTTCGTAGCCATAGTTATAAAATCACTTGTCACTTCTAAATCCATAGATTCTAGCATATTCAAATACGCCAGATACTGCTTTGTGATTTCAATTATCGATATATCTTTGATATCTATCTTTTGCTTAGATATCATATCGCAAAGCAGATCTAAGGGTCCATCGTATACGTTTAGATGTATGCTGTACTTCATCTATATTTTCGTCACAAATCTTACTATAGTTGCAAATACACTTACTATTGGAGTTGTTATATAAGAATATAAATCTGTTATTAATAGTATTATCAATACTACATATCCTATATTTTCGTATTTTATTTCAAAATCTCTGTATTTATAAGGTAAAAAACTAGAAATTACTCCCCATCCATCAAGCGGTGGAACTGGAAGTAAGTTAAACGCACCAAACCATAAATTATAATTTATAGCTGTAGCAGCTATCAAAGTAATAGAACGCATCGGACTGAATTTTAAAATAAAAGCACAGATTATAGCTCCTACTAAATTACCGATAGCTCCAGATATAGCTACGATAAAGCTACCAACTCTATAATTTTTAAAATTATTTGGGTTTACTGGTACTGGTTTTGCCCATCCAAAATGGAATATAATAAGCATAATCAAGCCTAAAATATCCACATGTCTAGATGGATTGATTGTCATTCTTCCTGCCCTTTT
>NZ_JALEXO010000153.1 GCF_022780145.1 Intestinibacter sp. | reverse complement strand
AAATGGTTATGCCTGGAGACAACATAACAATAGAAGTTGACTTAATAAACAAAATATGTGTAGAAGAAGGATTAAGATTCGCTATAAGAGAAGGTGGTAGAACAGTAGCATCTGGTGTTGTAGCAACTATAATAGAATAATATTTTGTTTACAATAGATATATAAGAAAGAGGGGTTTTAGACTCCTCTTTTTTAAGCAATCAAACAAAAATATTGACATTGCTTTAAATTTATGATAATTTATACAAAGTAATGGTTAAAGGAAGGTAATAGTATTTTGATAATTTGTTTCAAAATATTATATAACAATATATATATTATTGTATTAAAAGTTGGAGGTGTAGCAAATGAGAGTAAGAGTTACTTTAGCATGTACTGAATGCAAACAAAGAAACTACAACACTACAAAAAATAAAAAAAATAACCCAGACAGAATAGAACTTAAAAAATATTGCAAATTCTGTAAAAAACATACTACTCATAAAGAAACAAAATAGTTATATTTTAAGGATGTGAGTAATATTATGAAAACTCAAGAGGTTAAGGCTAATAAGCCTAAAAAGCAAAGATTTAGTTTAGTTACTTATATTAAGGAAACTATAGCAGAATTAAAAAGAGTAACTTGGTCAACAAAAACTGAGTTATTAAAAAACACAGGTATAGTTTTAGCTACAATTATTTCGTTTACTATTTTAGTATGGGCTTTAGATACACTTTTATCAGGTGCATTAGCGTTAATATTAAAATAGAAAAAAGGAGAATGTAAATGTCGGAAATACAACAACCACAATGGTATGTAGTTCATACTTATTCAGGACATGAAAATAAAGTTAAAGCTACCATAGAAAAAGCAGTAAAAACAAGGGGCATGGAAGACTGTATAAAAAGTGTTATCGTCCCTACTGAAGATGTAATTGAAACTACAAAAGTAAAAGAAAAAGTAAAAGAAGATGGCAAGGTAAAAGAAGTCATCAAAGAAAAAACAAAAGTAAGACAAAGAAAAATATACCCAAGTTATGTCCTTATTAAGATGATAATAACTGACGAATCATGGTATATTGTAAGAAACACAAAAGGTGTTACAGGATTTGTAGGACCAGGTTCTAAACCAGTTCCACTTACTGAAGAAGAAGTTAAATTTATGGGAATAGATTTAGATAAAGTAGGTGAAAAACATGTCGACATAGAAGTTGGCGAAACAGTCAATGTTTGCGACGGTTTATTCAAAGGACAAAGTGGGATTGTGAAAGAAATCGACGTTAAAAATGAAATGGCAAAAGTATGCATAAATGCGTCTAGTGGTAATGAAGTATCATTAGAAATAGATTTAAAGAGCATAGAAAGAATATAATTTAGAAGGAATTTGAGGAGGTGCGCTCGACATGGCTAAAAAAGTTATAGGTCAAATAAAATTACAAATACCTGCAGGAAAGGCTACTCCAGCTCCACCAGTTGGTCCAGCATTAGGACAACACGGTGTTAATATAATGGGATTCACTAAAGAATTCAATGCTAAAACTGCAGATCAAGCAGGAATGATAATACCAGTTGTTATAACTGTATATCAAGATAGATCATTCTCATTCATAACAAAAACTCCACCTGCTGCAGTATTACTTAAAAAAGCTGCTGGATTAGATACAGCTTCAGGTGAACCAAACAAAAAGAAAGTTGCAACATTAACTTCAGCTCAAATAAAAGAAATAGCTGAATTAAAAATGCCTGACTTAAACGCTGCATCAGTAGAAGCTGCAATGAGCATGATAGCTGGTACTGCTAGAAGTATGGGTATCGTAGTAGAAGACTAATTAATAATTAGACACTTCGTTAGAAGTGGGAGGCAAATGCCGACAATAACCACAAGGAGGAATTATAAAAAATGGCTAAAAAAGGTAAAAAATATGCAGAAGCATTAGGAAAAATAGATAGAACAAAATTATATGATGCTAAAGATGCTTTAGCATTAGTAAGTGAAATAGCTACAGCTAAATTCGATGAAACAGTTGAAGCTCATATAAAATTAGGTGTTGACTCAAGACATGCTGACCAACAAGTTAGAGGTGCAATAGTATTACCTCACGGAACTGGTAAAACTAAAAAAGTTTTAGTTTTCGCTAAAGGAGATAAAGCTAAAGAAGCAGAAGCTGCAGGAGCAGATTTTGTAGGTGCTGAAGAATTAGTACAAAAAATACAAAAAGAAAACTGGTTTGATTTTGATGTAGTAGTTGCTACTCCAGATATGATGGGTGTAGTTGGTAGATTAGGTAGAGTATTAGGACCTAAAGGTTTAATGCCAAACCCAAAATCAGGAACAGTTACATTCGATGTTACTAAAGCTGTACAAGAAATCAAAGCTGGTAAAGTTGAATATAGATTAGATAAAAACAATATAATCCACGTTGCTATAGGTAAAGTATCTTTTGGTGGAGAAAAATTAACTGAAAACTTCTCAGTTTTAATGAACGCTATAATAAAAGCTAAACCATCTGCTGCTAAAGGACAATACTTAAGAAGCGTAACAGTTGCTTCAACTATGGGACCTGGAATCAAAATAAATCCTGCAAGAGTAACTGAATAATATTTTGTTGACATAAATCAAAAAGGATGTTATAATAACTCTTGTTGATGTTAAAAACGAATAAATTTGCCGTAGACAGTAGGTGCGAGAGCTTAATTTCCTGCCGAGGTTTTAGATAAATGAAACTAGAGCTTTTATGTCTGGCATTATGTTAGAAATAAAAGCTTTTTTAATTATGTACGGTAAATATACTTTTGTGAAGGAGGTGCACATCTGATGAGAGAAGCTATACAAATGAAATCACAAGTTGTTGCTGAAATAGTTGAAAAACTACAAAAATCATCTTCTACAATAGTTGTAGACTACAAAGGTTTAACAGTAGAAGAAGTTACAGAATTAAGAAAGAAAATGAGAGAAGCTGGTGTTGAATACAAAGTTTATAAAAACACTTTAGTTAGAAGAGCAGCTAAAGAAGTTGGAATAGAAGAATTCAACGATGAGTTATTAGTAGGAACTAATGCTATAGCATTTGGTTATGACGATCCAATAGCTCCAGCTAGAGTTATAAAAGACTTTATGGAAGCTCATCCAAAAATGAAATTAAAAATGGGTGTAGTAGAAGGTACATTCTATAACGAAGCTCAAATAGTTGAGTTCGCTAATATACCACCAAAAGAAGTTCTTCTTGCAAAATTACTTGGAAGCTTAAAGGCTCCAATGTCAAACTTTGTATATTTATTAGATGCTTTAATAAAAGAAAAAGAAGGACAAGAAGCTTAATTGTCAGTTAAATTTAGAAAATAAGATTAAAAAATAAAAATTATTAAAAATTTCGGAGGTGCTAAAAATGACAATAGAACAAATATTAGAAGCTATAGAACAAATGAAAGTTACAGAATTAAATGAATTAGTAAAAGCTGCAGAAGAAAAATTCGGTGTATCTGCTTCTGCTCCAGTAATGGTTGCTGGTGCTGCTGCAGGTGGAGCTGCTGCTGAAGAAAAAACAGAATTTGATGTAATATTAACTGCTGCTGGATCTTCAAAAGTTGGAGTTATAAAAGCTGTTAGAGAAATAACTGGTTTAGGATTAAAAGACGCTAAAGAAGTAGTTGATAACGCTCCTAAAGCTGTTAAAGAAGGTGCTTCTAAAGAAGAAGCTGAACAAATAAAAGAAAAATTAGAAGCTGCTGGTGCATCAGTAGAACTTAAATAATTTTTTTAAGAAAAAGGTGTCTCGGTAGGACACCTTTTTTGAGTTACAATTAATTTATTAAGAAATAAAGTTGAGAATAGAGAATATAAATCTTTTTTGATATTATATTCTCTATTCTCAACTTTATGAAAAAATTACGAAAAAATGGAATTAATACGTAATATTATGTGCATACTAAATAGAGCAGGTTTTTAGTATATAGGTGATAATTTATTTAAAAAATAATATATAAATTTTAAATTATATAGTCCTAAATATTGAAATTTAGTCAAAGTTATGCTAGAATTATTAGATGCGTTTAGTATGACAAGGGTTTTATTTTTAATTATTGAGAGGTGAAAAGTGAATGCCATATCCTGTCACGATAGGTAAGAGAAAGAGAATGAGCTTTTCTAAGATAAAGGAAATAGCTGATTTACCAAATCTTATAGAAATACAAGTAGATTCTTATAAGTGGTTTTTAGAAGAAGGTTTAAAAGAAGTTTTTAATGATATTTCTCCAATTGAGGATTATACAGGTAATTTAATATTAGAGTTTGTAGATTACTCTCTAGATGATAAGCCTAAATATGATATTGAAGAATGTAAAGAAAGAGATGCTACATATTGTGCGCCTCTAAAAGTAAAAGTAAGACTTATTAATAAAGAAACTGGAGAAATAAAAGAACAAGAAGTATTTATGGGAGACTTCCCTCTTATGACAGAGAGAGGTACTTTCGTAATAAATGGAGCGGAAAGAGTTATCGTAAGTCAATTAGTTAGATCACCTGGTGTATATTATGCACAAGAGAGAGATAAAGCTGGTAAAAAACTAATATCTTCTACTGTTATACCTAATAGAGGTGCTTGGTTAGAATATGAAACTGATTCTAATGATGTTATTTCTGTTAGAGTAGATAGAACTAGAAAACAACCAGTAACAGTATTATTAAGAGCGTTAGGAATAGGTTCAAATGCTGAAATAATAGATCTTTTAGGTGAAGATGAAAGATTAATGGCTACATTAGAAAAAGATAACACTACAAATGTTGAAGAAGGTCTAGTTGAAATTTATAAAAAATTAAGACCAGGTGAACCTCCAACAGTTGAAAGTGCATCTTCATTAATAAATGCTCTTTTCTTTGATGCTAAAAGATACGATTTAGCAAAAGTAGGTAGATATAAATTTAATAAAAAGCTTGCTTTAGCTTATAGAATAATGAATAGAGTGGCTTATGACGATATAATCAATCCAGAAACTGGAGAAGTATTCGTAAAAGCTGATGAAAAAATAAGCTATGATGATGCTTGGAAGATACAAAATGCAGGTATCAATGCAGTTACTATAAAAACAGAAGATGAAAAGAAAGTTAAAGTAATAGGAAATAACTTTGTTGACATAAAAGCACATATAGATTTTGACATAGATGATTTAAAAATAAAAGAAAAAGTTCACTATCCTACTTTAAAAGAAATTTTAGACGAATGTAGTGACGAAGAAGAAATAAAAGAAAGTATAAGAATAAGAAGAAAAGAATTAATTCCTAAACATATATTATTAGATGATATAATCGCTTCTATAAGTTACGAATTCAACCTATTCTTTGGAATAGGAAACGTAGATGATATAGATCATCTAGGTAACAGAAGAATAAGATGTGTCGGGGAATTATTACAAAACCAAGTTAGAATTGGTCTTTCAAGAATGGAAAGAGTTATAAGAGAAAGAATGACTGTACAAGACATGGAAGCTATAACTCCACAAGCATTAGTAAATATAAGACCAGTTTCAGCTGCTATCAAAGAATTCTTTGGTAGTTCACAGTTATCTCAATTCATGGATCAAACAAATCCATTATCTGAGTTAACACATAAGAGAAGATTATCAGCATTAGGACCAGGTGGTCTTTCAAGAGAAAGAGCTGGATTCGAAGTGCGTGACGTCCATCATTCACATTATGGTAGAATGTGTCCTATAGAAACACCAGAAGGTCCAAATATAGGTCTTATCAACTCATTGAGTACTTATGCCAAAATAAATGAATATGGATTTATAGAATCTCCTTACAGAAAATATGATAAAGAAACAGGAAAGATGACAGATGAGATACATTATCTTACTGCAGATGAAGAAGATTTATTCATAAGAGTGCAAGCAAATGAACCATTAAATGAAGATGGTAGCTTCGTAAACTCAAAGGTTGTTTGTAGAACTGTAAATGGTACAGTTGAACTTGTTCCTGCTGAAAGAGTTGACTTCATGGATATATCTCCTAAACAAGTTGTATCTATAGCAACAGCTATGATACCTTTCCTTGAAAACGACGATGCCAACCGTGCCCTAATGGGATCAAACATGCAACGTCAAGCTGTGCCTCTAATGAGAAGAGAAGCACCTATCATAGGTACAGGAGTTGAATACAGAGCTGCAAAAGACTCTGGAGCAGTTGTTGTTGCTAAACATTCTGGTATAGCAGAAAGAGTAACAGCAGATGAAATAGTAATAAAAAGAGAAGATGGAAATAGAGATAGATATAAATTACTTAAATTTAAGCGTTCAAACCATGGTACATGTGTAAATCAAACACCTATAGTAAACAAAGGTGATCAAATACAAGAAGGCGATGTAATCGCTGATGGACCAGCTACAGATTTAGGTGAAATAGCATTAGGAAGAAACTGCTTAATCGCATTTATGACTTGGGAAGGTTATAACTACGAAGATGCCGTTTTAATTAATGAAAGACTTGTAAAAGAAGATAGATTATCAACTATCCATATAGAAGAATATGAATGTGAAGCTAGAGATACTAAGCTAGGGCCAGAAGAAATAACTAAAGATATACCAAATGTAGGCGAAAGTGCAATCAAGAACTTAGACGACAGAGGTATAATCAGAATAGGTGCTGAAGTTGATTCAGGAGATATATTAGTTGGTAAGGTAACTCCAAAAGGAGAAACTGAGCTTACTGCTGAAGAAAGATTACTTCGTGCAATCTTCGGTGAAAAGGCTAGAGAAGTTAGAGATACATCTCTAAAAGTACCTCATGGTGAATCAGGTATAATAGTTGATGTAAAAGTATTTACAAGAGAAAATGGTGACGATTTATCACCAGGAGTAAATGAATTAGTTAGATGTTATATAGCTAAGAAGAGAAAAATTAAAGTCGGAGATAAAATGGCCGGACGTCATGGTAACAAAGGGGTTATCTCAAGAGTATTACCAGAAGAAGACATGCCATTTATGGAAGACGGAACACCTATGGATATAGTACTTAATCCACAAGGTATACCATCTCGTATGAACATCGGTCAGGTGCTTGAAGTTCACTTAGGACTTGCTGCTAAGAAACTAGGATGGTATGTTGCAACATCTGTATTTGATGGCGCTAAAGAAAGTGATATAATGGACGCTCTTGAACAAGCAGGATACCCAAGAGATGGTAAATTAACATTATATGATGGTAGAACAGGTGAAACATTTGATAATAAGATAACAGTAGGTTACATGTATTACTTAAAACTACATCACTTAGTTGATGACAAGTTACATGCAAGAAGTACAGGACCATATTCACTAGTAACTCAACAACCACTTGGAGGTAAAGCTCAATTTGGTGGACAAAGATTTGGTGAAATGGAAGTTTGGGCTCTTGAAGCATACGGAGCTGCACACATACTTCAAGAAATACTTACAGTTAAATCAGACGACGTTGTAGGTCGTGTAAGAACTTATGAAGCAATAGTAAAAGGTGAAAATATTCCTGAACCAGGAATACCTGAATCATTTAAAGTTCTTATAAAAGAACTTCAAAGTTTATGTCTAGATGTTAAAGTTTTAAGTGAAGAAGATGAAGAATTAGAAGTAAAAGAATCTACAGACATAGATGATGAAGTTGATGGAAACTTCGAATTAAATCTTATTAGTGATGAGAGAGAAGTACAAGAATCTCATGTTATTGAAGATATGGAAGATGAAGATGATGAAGATTTAATAGAAGAAGACATTGATTATGATGTTGAAGAAGTAGATGATAATTTAAATTTTGATTTCAATGGCTTTGGAGATGAAGACAACAGTGATTTTGAAATATAGTTTTATAATAAAATAAATATCAAATAGAAGGGAGAGAACTCCTTGTTTGAATTAAACAATTTCGAGTCGATAAAAATAGGTTTAGCCTCTCCAGAACGTATAAGAGAATGGTCTAGAGGAGAAGTTAAGAAACCAGAAACAATTAATTACCGTACTTTAAAACCAGAAAAAGACGGTTTATTCTGTGAAAGAATATTTGGACCACAAAAGGACTGGGAATGTCATTGTGGTAAATATAGAAGAGTTAGATATAAAGGTGTAGTTTGTGATAGATGTGGTGTAGAAGTAACTAAATCTAAAGTAAGAAGAGAAAGAATGGGACATATAGAGCTTGCAGCTCCTATGTCTCACATCTGGTACTTCAAAGGTATCCCAAGTAGAATGGGTCTTTTACTTGATATGTCACCAAGATCTCTAGAAAAAATACTATACTTTGCTTCATATGTTGTTATAGATCCAGGTGAAACTGGATTAAACGAAAAACAATTACTAACAGAAAAAGAATTTAGAAGTAATTATGAAAAATATGGAAATACTTTTGAAGTTGGTATGGG
>NZ_JALEXO010000148.1 GCF_022780145.1 Intestinibacter sp. | reverse complement strand
TCAACAAGAGAAAAATGCCTATACGTAGGAGATTCAGGCTCAGATATGATAACTGCCCAAAATGCAGGTATGAAAAGCGTCGGCGTGACTTGGGGATTTAGAGATGCAGAGTCATTAAAAGAAAGTGGAGCTGACTTTTTAATAGACACTCCAAAAGAATTGTTAGAATTGTTGTAATTTTTTGTTTTTACATTTGTAAATTGTGGTATACTTTTAATAGGTAAACATTTTCAACAATTTCTAGTAGAGGAGGACTCACATATGGATTATAAAAAACTTATAATAGAAGGAAAATCATGTAGATCTTACAAATCAACACCTGTTTCTGAAGAATCATTTAAAGAGTTAGAAAAATTTTTAGATTCTAGAAAAAAATTAGTAAATGATATATCAGTAGAAATCAAAACTTTTTCAAATGATATAGTAGGAAAATTACAAGGTATAGCAGGTTATCATGGAAATATAGTTGAAGCACCAAACTATATGGTACTTTTATCTGATGTAAAGGATTTCTATATAGAAAATGCAGGTTATGTAGGAGAATGCTTAATTTTAAAAGCTAGAGACTTAGGTCTTGGAACTTGCTGGATTACTTTCAAGAGCAGCGACGAAATCAAAAAAGCACTAGATATCTCATCAGACAAAGAAGTTGTTGCAATTATAGCAATTGGATATGAAGATGCTTCTAAAGGATCTAAAAAATCAGCTGTAAAGGTTGGAGATAATTATTCTCAAGCTACAATGCACACTGAAGCTGCTACACCTTATAGACTTGGGGTAGAAGATATAGTTTACGTAGATACTTGGGGAAATAATGCAACTATAGATTTACTAGAAGAAAGATACTTAATCGATGCATTTAGTATATCAAGATTAGCTCCATCTACTTTAAATCAACAACCTTGGAGATTTATAATAGACGGTGGAAAAGTTATATTAGCTATCAAACAAGATGATTTCGCAAGTGATTACGAAAGAGGTATAGATACTGGTATTGCTTTATTATACTTCTCTATAGTAATAGATACTACTCTATTCGATTTACACTGGACTTTAGGCGAAATAGAAAATACTTACAATATTCCTGACGACTACAAGATAGTAGGTTACTGTAACGTATAGAAATTTATACATAGTTTTAAATAAAAAGTGCCACTTTTAATTTTAAAGCGGCACTTTTTTTAATATTTTTAATATATTATAAAATTTAAATTTGAAAGAAATCTATTTTTCAACTCTTAGCATTTCAGCTTTTTCATCGATATCGCCCTTAGCTAAAACTTTTACATCGCTATAAGCATCTGTGTTGCTTATTATTATTGGAGTTACTGTTTTATATCCAGCTTCTTTGATTTTATCCATATCAAATTCTGCTAATAAATCTCCAACCTTTACCTTATCTCCTACATTTACATGTACATTGAAAGGTTCACCGTTTAATTGTACTGTATCTAATCCTATGTGTATAAGAACTTCTATACCTTCATCTGAAGTTATTCCTATAGCATGCTTAGTATCGAATACTACTGAAACTGTTCCGTTTACTGGAGAAACTGCTCTTCCTTCAGCTGGTTCTATTCCTATACCTTTACCTAACATTCCTGCTGAGAATACACCGTCATTTACGTCTTCTAAAGCTATTGCTTTACCTTTTATTGGAGCATATACTACTCCGCTTTCTACTTTTACTTCTGCTTTAGCTTCTTGTTTTACTTCTGCTTGAGGAGCTTCTACTTTTACAGTATTATATTTTCCGCTAGCTATGAATTTTTCTAAGTTAGATTTTATAACTGTTACCTTTGGTCCGTATACAACTTGTACACCGTTACCTTTTATGATTACACCAGCTGCACCACTTGCTTTTAACATACCTTCGTTTACTTTAGAAGAATCTTTAACTGTTAAACGAAGTCTAGTTATACAGCAGTCTAAGTCAGTTAAGTTGTCATTTCCACCTAAACCTTGAAGTATTAAAGCACTTAATTCATCATCTGCATCTTCAGCACTTTGTCCTTCTTTTTTAGCATTTACATCTGCTCTTGTATATAATTTAACTTCTGCATTATCATCATCTTCACGACCTGGAGTTTTGAAGTCGAATTTTTTGATTAAGAAAGTGAATAAGAAGTAATAAACTACAAAGTAAGCTATACCTACAAATACTACATTTATCCAACTTGTTTTAGCATTTCCTTGAAGTATACCAAATAGGAATAAGTCTATAAGTCCTCCAGAGAAAGTCATACCAACACCAACGTTTAACATATGCATTAACATGTATGCAGCACCTGCGAATACACAGTGGATTACATATAATACTGGAGCAACGAATAAGAATGTAAATTCAAGTGGTTCAGTTATACCTGTTAACATTGAAGTTAATGCTGCTGATAATAGTAAACCTCCAACAGCTTTTCTCTTTTCAGGTTTTGCACATTTGTACATTGCAAGTGCAGCTCCTGGTAAACCGAATATCATAAGTGGGAATTTACCAGACATGAATCTAGTAGCTTCTACACTAAAGTGAGTAACACTTGGATCTGAAAGTTGAGCGAAGAATATGTTTTGAGCACCTTCTATCATCTTTCCAGCTACCTCCATAGTTCCACCAACACCTGTTTGCCAGAATGGTAAGTAGAATACATGGTGAAGACCAAATGGTATTAAAGCTCTTTCCATTAAACCGTATAACCAAGTTCCTATATATCCAGAACCTCTAACTAAATCACCTACAGAGTATATAGCACCTTGTATTGGTGGCCAGATATAGAACATTGCTATACCAACAACTAAGTAAACTATTGCACTTATTATTGGAACAAATCTTGTACCACCGAAGAATGATAATACTTGTGGTAATTCGATTTTGTAAAATCTATTGTGAAGTGCAGCAACACCAAGACCTACTATGATACCTCCAAATACACCCATTTGAAGAGATGTCATACCTAATACATCTGCTGTAGAACCATTTAACATGCTTTCTGCTCCACCATGAACTGTAATCATCGCACTAACTGAAGCATGCATTATGAAGAACGCTAAAGCACCTGCTAAAGCTGCAACTTCTTTTTCTTGTTTTGCCATACCTATTGCAACACCCATCGCAAATATAATTGGTAGGTTTGCAAATACTACGTTACCTGCTGCATTTAAAACTGTCAATAAGCTGTAAATAAATGTTCCAGGTCCCATAACACCCATTAATCCATATGCATTAAGCATTGTTTCATTTGTAAATGATCCACCTATTCCTAGGAAAAGACCAGCTACTGGTAAAATTGCTATTGGAAGCATGAATGATCTTCCGACACGTTGTAAGACACCAAAAATCTTATCTTTCATTTTGTAACTCCTCCTTTTAATTTATTTTTTTCCTTAATTTAATAATTTCCAAATGAAAAGATTTTATTATAATCTAGTAATTTTGAGCAAATAAAAAGACCTAACTAAAAATGTATGTCCCTTTAATTTACACAACAAAATATAGATATTTACATAAAATATAAATATAAATATAGCTAAAATTAAAATATATCTATTTTTGCTGTAAATTTGAGCTTCACATCTTCTAATTAGGTCTTGCCTGCATTACCAGTCACAATCCAAGTTATTAATTTGTAGATATTCTCTTTAGGTGAATAGTTAAAAACATCATTTCCTCACCTGTAAGATTTAAGTCGTATTTTTCCTTGATGTATTCTTTGATTTTTTCTGCACAGCCGTAATCCTTGCTGTAGTTTTCTCTAATCATTCTCTGCAATTGGAAATCTGTGTCCTTTGTAGGCTTATTGCTGAATAATCTCTGTGCAAAATATTTTAAATGAGTTATGAATCTTCCAAAATCTAGAGAATCCTCATTTAATTCTATATCGTAATAATTTCTCACTATTTCAAGCACTTCCTGCATAAATGAAGTTATCTTTATCATACTACTCATATTCGTATCTAGCTCTGCGTTTACAATATGTAGTGCGATAAATCCAGCTTCATCATCTGAAAGCCTTATATTGTGTTTTTTCTCTATAATGTCTAGTGATTCTAATCCCAATTTATACTCTTGGTTATAAAATCTCTTTATATCCCAGAGTAAAGCATTGCTGTACTCTTGGTTTAACTTTTTTCTTTCGATTGCAAAACTAAGGTGGTCAGTTAAAGTAATATAAATGTTGTCGTTTAATTTTTTGTTTAGTTTTAATTTTATATTATCTATGATCTCGGTGCATGTATCTATATATTCCTTAGGAACTTGATTTACTAGCTCTTGGAGTTTGTTTGAAGTAGCCTTATCGTCTATTTTGTAGACTGCCTCTACTTTATCCTCCTTTATCCATTCTCCTGGCTTTTTCTTAAATCCTATTCCCAAGCCTCTTATAATAACCTGCTTGCCGTTTTGATCTATAGAAATGATAAAATTATTATTAATTACCTTTTTTACCCTATACAATAACTATCACCTCCCACTTTGAGCATATATCAAAAAAGACCAACAAACATATAGAATACATATATAATTATCCCTATGTAGTTGGTCTTGCCTGCATTACCAGTCACAATCCATAAATATTTAATTTATTTAATTGCTCTTACAGTTATAAGAATAACATTTTCATTGAGTAATTGTCAATATATATTTTCGATTTCCTAAAATTCTTTTTTGCTATATATTTTTAATGATATTTTGTATGAAACAAAGCAGGCTACAACCGCTAATACAACTAATGCTATAGGTCCTATTTTAGCCAATGTATCTAATGTATTTGCATCCGGCATAGGTATATTAGAGTTTTCAGCTATTTTCGCAACTAAAAATACTAAAATTGCTGGTATAAAAAATACAGCCATCATAATTATTCTAGCCTTTTCTGCTCCATTTTTAAATACAATAGGAATTACTATGCAGAATAATATAGAGAATATAGCTGGTACGATTATAGATGTAACCAATATTTCTTCAATACTCAAAGGTACACCTGCAAAACTATTTATAGCTAAAGATCCAACAACACCAGCTACAATTCCAACTAATATACACATTACGAAAAATACGTATTTAGATAAAACCACATCTTTTCTAGTTATATTCATAGTTAAAGCGTATTTATCCCATTTAGCATATTCATCATATGACATAGTAGTTATAACCTGCATACTAAGCATCATAGTTATCATAGCACCAACAAAGGTTCCATTTTTTAAAAAAATCCCATACGCTGTAAAAAATATAAAAATAAGTATTAATTGCTTCATGTAATTTTTTAAATTTAATATATCTTTAATTAATAAACCTTTCATTATTTTGCACCCCTAACTGTAAATAAAATTATTTCTTCTAAATTTGTCTTGTCAACTACAAATCCCATATTTTCATAGTATTCTCTATTGTTTACCATTACCTCGCATCCAAAAGTGTTCTTTCTGATGCCGACTATATCTTCATTTTTTATTTTGTCGATTTCCTTTTCACTGCATTTTACTATACCTGCATTGTAAATTAGTTCGTCTTTATTTTCGCTGAATATGATTTGTCCATCATTTATAAAGGTTATGTAATCAGCAATTTTTTCTAGGTCGCTAGTTATATGTGAGGCTATAAGTATACTGCAATCTTCGTTTTGTATATAATCTAGGAATATATCTAAAATCTCATCTCTGACCACTGGATCCAGTCCACTTGTAGCTTCATCTAGTATTAGAAGCTTAGCTTCGTGGCTAAGTGCTACTGCTATAGATAGCTTCATTTTCATTCCTCTTGAAAAATCCTTTATTTTTTTGTACTTAGGTAGTTTAAATTTGTTTGTGTATTTTAAAAATTGATTTTTGTTCCAATTAGGATATATATTTTGCATTATTTTATCGATATCTGGTGTTTTTAAGTTGTCGTGAAAATAACTTTCGTCGAATACTACGGCTATGTCTTTTTTGATTTCCATTTCGTTTTCTTTGAAGTCTTTTCCAAATATTTTGACTTCTCCTGAATCTGTGTTTATTAGGTTTAGAATTCCCTTTAGTATAGTTGATTTTCCTGCCCCGTTTTCTCCTACGATTCCCATTATTGTACCTGTTTCTAGCTTGAAGGATGCATCCTTTAGCGAAAATCCTTCGTAAGTTTTGTTAAGGTTGTTTACTTCTATTGCGTATTTCATAGTAATCCCTCCGTATTTTTATACTATACATAAATTTAATTTTTAAAGTTTTTTTACTGTTTTTCCAAATATGTGTATAATTTTTTAATCCTCTTCATATAAAAGCCTTAGAATAGATTCTATCTCTTCGTAGTCTATCGAGCATTTTTTTGCTTCGTCTACTGCTTTTGATAGGTAATCTTCTATTAGTCTCAGCTTTTCTTCTTTTAGTAGCTCCATGTTGGTGCTTTTTACGAAGCTGCCCTTTCCTACTACTGAATATATAAATCCACCTCGCTCTAGCTCTTCATATGCTCGTTTTGTGGTTATTACACTTATGTGGAGCTCTTTTGCTAGAAATCTCATCGATGGCAGAGGATCTCCTGGTTTTAGTTCGCCACTTATTATCATGTTTTTTATTTGTGTCGTGATTTGTTCGTATATCGGCTTGTCGCTGTTGTTGCTGATTATGATTTCCATTGTTTCACCTCTTTTTATGTATATATTGTATATATCTTATATATACAATATATACTAATATGTACAATGTGTCAAGTTTGTATTTTTATATGTTTGTTTTTTATAGCAAAAAGTAAACTTAAAATCATATAATTGTAGTTTATAATTTTATATTTCTGTACAAAAATATAAAAATTTTGAAACATTCATTATACATATAGCATAAAAAACAAAAATAATTTAAAATTTAGTAAAGAAGTAAT
>NZ_JALEXO010000146.1 GCF_022780145.1 Intestinibacter sp. | reverse complement strand
AAATGGTTATGCCTGGAGACAACATAACAATAGAAGTTGACTTAATAAACAAAATATGTGTAGAAGAAGGATTAAGATTCGCTATAAGAGAAGGTGGTAGAACAGTAGCATCTGGTGTTGTAGCAACTATAATAGAATAATTTTTCTAATAACACATAATAAAATAAGGAATTTAGGGGAGGACGAAGGTTTTCCCCTTTTTATTTTAAGGAAGTTATTATAAAATGTTGACAATGTAATTTAAAGATTGTATACTGAATAAGGCTTTTAAATTAAAGATAATTTTCTTCTGAACTAGAGATTTGACAAAAATAAACTAAATAAAATTGTAAAAAAGTCTTGAAAAAGTAGGAAGAATAATATAAAATATAATAGTGTGCTTGAGAGATACGAAGAATAAATCCGAATTTAATCATTATATAAGATAAAAATAAGTTAAAGTTTACAGAACACCCGGAACTGTGTATCGGTATAATGATTAAGTTTAAAAGTTAAAAAAGGAGGGAAACAAAAATGGCTAAAAATGAAAAAATAAGAATAAGATTAAAGTCATATGATCACAAATTATTAGATTTTTCAGCTGGAAAAATAGTTGAAACTGCTAAAAAAGCTGGATCACAAGTTTCAGGACCTGTGCCACTACCAACTGAAAAACAAGTTGTGACAATATTAAGAGCTGTTCATAAATATAAAGATTCTAGAGAACAGTTTGAAATAAGAACTCATAAGAGATTAATAGACATAACTAGTCCAACACCTAAGACTGTAGATTCATTAATGAGATTAGATTTACCAGCTGGTGTAGACATAGAAATCAAATTATAAGAAAAACGACACCTAAGATACGGTCCTATAAGGTTGTTATCTTAGAATGATTGCCAAAATGGTAATCCGCTGTAAGAATTATAGGAGGTGCTAATATGAAAGGATTATTAGGAAAAAAAGTAGGTATGACTCAAATATTCACTGAACAAGGTGAAGTAATACCTGTAACAGTAGTTGAAGCAGGACCAGTAGTTGTAACTCAAATAAAAACAACTGAAAAAGATGGATATACTGCAATACAAGTTGGTTTTGAAGATGCTAAAGAAAAAGCTTTAAACAAACCACAAAAAGGACATTTAGCTGCTGCTAATACATTAAAAAAACATTTAAAAGAATTTAGAGTAGATTCTGTAGATGGATATACAGTAGGACAAGAAATCAAAGCTGATTTATTCGCTGCAGGTGAATTAATAGATGTTACTGGAATAAGTAAAGGTAAAGGATTCCAAGGTCCAATAAAGAGACATGGACAATCTAGAGGACCTGAAACTCACGGTTCTAGATATCACAGAAGACCAGGTTCAATGGGAGCTTGTTCTTACCCAGGTAGAGTTTTCAAAAACAAAAAATTAGCTGGACACATGGGTAGCGTTAAAGTTACAGTTCAAAACTTAGAAGTAGTAAGAGTTGATGCTGATAAAAACTTTATCTTAGTAAAAGGTGCTATACCAGGAGCTAAGGGTTCAGTAGTAACAATAAAAGAAGCAGCAAAAGCTTCTAAATAATGACTAACCTAAGAAAGGAGGAATCACAATGCCAAAAATGAACGTATTAAACATACAAGGACAAAATGTTGGTGAAATAGAATTATCAGATGCTGTATTCGGCGTTGAAGTGAATGAGCATGTATTATATGAAGTTGTAAAAAACCAACTTGCGAATAAAAGACAAGGTACTCAATCTGCTAAAACTAGAGCAGAAGTAAGAGGTGGCGGAAGAAAACCTTGGAGACAAAAAGGAACAGGTAGAGCTAGACAAGGTTCTATAAGAGCTGTACAATGGATCGGTGGAGGAGTTGCTTTTGCACCAAAACCAAGAAGTTACAGATATACATTACCAAAGAAAGTTAGAAGATTAGCTATGAAGAGTGCTTTAACTTCTAAAGTTCAAGCAAATGAAATGATAGTATTAGATGCTTTAACAATGGAAGCTCCTAAGACTAAAGAATTTGCTAACATATTAAAAAATATAAACGCTGCTAAAAAAGCTTTAGTAGTAATGGCTGAAAAGAACGAAAACGTAATAAAATCAGCTGCAAATATACCAAATGTTGAAACTGCATTAGTTAACACTATAAATGTATATGACATATTAAAATATGATTCATTCATAATAACTACTGATGCTGTTAAGAAAGTGGAGGAGGTGTACGCATAAAATGACTAATCCACATGATATAGTTATAAGACCAATAGTTACTGAACAAAGTATGGCTGATATGGCTGAAAGAAAATACACTTTTGTAGTTCAAAAAGGAGCTAACAAAACTGAAATAAAAAAAGCAGTAGAAAAAATATTCGGAGTAAATGTAGAAAAAGTAAACACATTAAACTACGATGCAAAAACTAAAAGAATGGGTAGAAGCATAGGAAAAACTGCTAGCTACAAAAAAGCAGTAGTTAAATTAACTGCTGATAGCAAAGAAATAGAATTTTTCCAAGGTATGTAATACTTAATAAATAAAGGAGGGAAAATAAGATGGCTATTAAAAAATTTAAACCAACTTCTCCTGCCTTAAGAGAAATGACAGTTTTTATATCTGATGAAGTTACAACTAACCAACCAGAAAAATCTCTTTTAGTACCTTTAAAGAAGAATTCTGGAAGAAACGTTCACGGAAGAATAACTGTTCGTCACAGAGGTGGAGGAAACAGAAGAAAATATAGAGTTATAGATTTTAAAAGAAATAAAGATGGTATACCAGCAAAGGTTGCTACTATAGAATACGATCCAAATAGAACTGCTAATATAGCATTATTAAACTATGCAGATGGTGAAAAAAGATATATCTTAGCTCCAGTTGGAATAAAAGTAGGAGATACTTTATTATCAGGACCAGAAGCAGATATCAAACCAGGTAATGCATTAGCATTAAGAAACATGCCAGTAGGTACTGTAGTTCATAACGTAGAATTAAAAGCAGGTAAAGGTGCTCAATTAGTTAGATCTGCAGGTGTTTCAGCTCAATTAATGGCTAAAGAAGGAAACAAAGCTTTATTAAGATTACCATCAGGTGAAATGAGATATGTTTCTATAGACTGTAAAGCTACTATAGGACAAGTTGGTAACGTAGAACATTCTAACGAAACAATCGGTAAAGCAGGTAGAAAAAGACATATGGGTATAAGACCTACAGTAAGAGGTTCTGTTATGAACCCTAATGACCATCCACACGGTGGTGGGGAAGGTAGATCTCCAATAGGTAGACCATCTCCAGTAACTCCATGGGGTAAACCAGCTCTTGGATACAAAACTAGAAAGAAAAATAAAGAATCTAATAAATTAATAGTTTCAAGAAGAACTAAATAATAGATTTTAAATAGAAATTTATTTTACTCGGGAAGGAGGAAATTAAATGTCAAGATCAACTAAAAAAGGACCTTTTGTTCACCCTAGACTTCTTAAAAAAATAGAAGCTATGAACGAAAGCGGAAATAAAGAAGTTATAAAAACTTGGTCAAGAAGTTCAACTATATTCCCTCAAATGGTAGAGCACACTATAGCTGTACATGACGGAAGAAGACATATTCCTGTATATATAACAGAAGATATGGTAGGACACAAATTAGGAGAATTTGTTGCTACAAGAACTTTTAGAGGTCACAAAGATGACGAAAAGAGTACTAAAAGAAAATAATTAAATCCTGACTAGGAAAGGAGGAAAAACGATGGAAGCAAGATCAATCGCAAAATATGTACGTGTATCTCCAAGAAAAGCAGGTCAAATATGCTCTCTTGTAAGAGGTAAAGACGTTGATGAAGCTTTAGCAATATTAAAATTCACTCCTAGAGGAGCTGCTGATATAATAGCTAAAGTAGTAAAATCAGCAAAAGCTAATGCTGAAAATAACCATGAAATGGATGCAGATAAATTATATATAGCATCAATAGTTGCTAATCAAGGACCAACTATAAAAAGATTTATGCCTAGAGCACAAGGTCGTGCAACTATGATAAGAAAAAGAACTTCTCACATAGAGGTTGTTTTAAAAGAAAGACAATAGAGTTAGGAGGGAAATAAATGGGACAAAAGGTTAACCCACACGGACTAAGAGTCGGTGTTATAAAAGATTGGGATTCAAGATGGTTTACTACTGATAAAAAAGAGTTCGGAAGTTTATTATTAGAAGACCACCAAATAAGAACATTCCTAAAAGAAAAATTATATGTTGCTGGTGTTGCCAAAATAGAAATAGAAAGATCAGCAAACAAAATAAGAATAGATCTTCATGTTGCTAAACCAGGTGTTGTTATAGGTGCAGCAGGAGCTAAAATAGAAGCTTTAAAAGCTGAATTAGAAAAAATGACTAAGAAAACTGTTATAGTTAATATAATAGAAGTTAAAGGAATAGACAGAAATGCTCAATTAGTAGCTGAAAACATAGCATTAGCTATCGAAAGAAGGGTAGCTTTCAGAAGAGCTATGAAACAAGCTGTACAAAGAGCTTTAAAAGCTGGTGCAAAAGGTATAAAAGTTGCTGCATCTGGTAGATTAGGTGGAGCTGAAATGGCTAGAACTGAAGGTTATAGCGAAGGAAATGTACCACTTCAAACTTTAAGATCAGATATAGATTACGGTTTCGCAGAAGCTGATACTACTTATGGTAAAATAGGTATAAAAGTTTGGATATGCAATGGTGAAGTTTTACCAACTAGAAATGGTGTAAACCCAAGAGAAGAAAGAAAAGATAACAGAAGAGATAGAAGAGATAATAAGAGAAGAGATAATAGAAGAGATAACAATAGAAGAAATTCTAGAGGAAATGACAGAGCTAGAGGACAAAGACCACAAGGGCAAAGACCTCAAAGAGCTGAAAAAAATAATTAATTAAAGTTAGCTTCAAGGAAGGAGGAGAAATCTCATGTTAATGCCAAAGAGAGTAAAACGTCGTAGAGTTCATAGAGGTAGAATGACTGGAAAGGCTCAAAAAGGTAACACAGTTACTTACGGAGAATACGGACTAGTTGCATTAGAACCATCTTGGATAACTTCTAATCAAATAGAAGCTGCCAGAATCGCGATGACAAGATATATAAAAAGAGGCGGGAAAGTTTGGATAAAAATATTCCCTCATAAACCAGTAACAAGAAAACCAGCTGAAACTCGTATGGGTGCTGGGAAAGGTTCTCCAGAATATTGGGTAGCCGTAGTTAAACCAGGAAGAGTAATGTTTGAATTAGCAGGTGTTCCTGAAGATAAAGCTAGAGAAGCAATGAGACTAGCAGCTCACAAACTTCCTATAAAATGTAAATTTGTGAAAAAAGAAGATTTAGAAGTAAAGGGTGGTGAATAGGATGAAAGCTAAAGAGTTAAGAGATTTAAACAGCGAAGAGCTAATAGTAAAATTAAATGACTTCAAAAGTGAATTATTTAGCTTAAGATTCCAATTAGCTACTGGTCAATTAGAAAATACAGCAAGAATAAAAATGGTTAAAAAAGATATCGCAAGAGTTAAAACTATCCTTGCTGAAAGAAAGTTAAACGAAACTAGAGCTTAATTTGGAAAGGAGGCTTTTAAACATGGAAAGAGGAAGAAGAAAAGTAAGAATAGGCCGTGTTGTAAGTAATAAAATGGACAAAACAATAGTTGTTGCTGTTGAAGACTTCGTACGTCATGAATTATACAACAAACCTGTTAAAAGAACTAAAACGTTTAAGGCACACGACGAAAATAACGAATGTAGAATCGGAGATAGAGTAAAAATAATGGAAACTAGACCTTTATCAAAAGACAAGAGATTCAGACTAGTTGAAGTTGTTGAAAAAGTTAAGTAGTTTTTTTGGAAAAGGAGGGATTACGAATGATACAACAAGAGACACGCTTAAAAGTTGCTGACAATTCTGGTGCAAAAGAATTACTATGTATACGTGTACTAGGTGGAAGTAAAAGAAAATATGCTAACGTAGGTGACGTAGTTGTTGCTACAGTTAAAAGTGCAACACCTGGTGGAGTTGTAAAAAAAGGAAAAGTAGTTAAAGCTGTTATAGTAAGAAGTAAAAAAGGCGTTAAACGTAATGACGGAAGTTATATATCATTTGACGAAAATGCTGCAGTTATAATAAGAGACGATAAAACTCCAGTGGGAACTCGTATATTCGGGCCTGTTGCAAGAGAGTTAAGAGATCATGAATTTATGAAAATAGTTTCTCTTGCTCCAGAAGTACTATAATAAGGAGGTGCAATAGGAGACATGATGCGCGTTAAGAAAGATGATACAGTTGTAGTTATATCTGGTAAAGACAAAGGCAAAAAAGGTAAAGTTGTTGCTGTTTTACCAAAACAAGACAAAGTAGTAGTTGAAGGTGTTAACATAATAACTAAACACCAAAAACCAAATGCAATAAATCCACAAGGTGGAATAATAAATAAAGAAGCTCCAATTCATATATCTAACGTAATGCCACTTGATCCAGAAACTGGAAAAGGAACAAGAGTTAGATACGAAGTGAAAGATGGAAAAAAAGTAAGAATAGCAGTAAAGAGCGGAAAAGAAATATAATACAATACGACTTGAAAGGAGGGACCACAAATGGCTTCTAGATTACAAGAAAAATACATGAAAGAAGTTGCTCCTGCATTAATGGAGAAATTTAATTATAAAAACGTAATGGAAATACCTAAAATAGACAAAATCGTTATAAACATGGGTATAGGAGACGCTAAAGAAAATCCAAAAGGATTAGAAAAAGCTGTTGAAGAAATGGAACTTATAGCAGGTCAAAAACCAGTTATAACAAAAGCTAAAAAATCAGTAGCTAACTTCAAATTAAGAGAAGGTATGCCAATAGGTGCAAAAGTTACATTAAGAAAAGATAAAATGTACTATTTTATGGATAAATTAGTATCAGTTACTTTACCAAGAGTTAGAGACTTCAGAGGTATAAACCCAAATGCTTTTGATGGTAGAGGAAACTATGCTTTAGGAATAAAAGAACAATTAATATTCCCAGAAATAGAATATGATAAAGTAGAGAAAGTAAGAGGAATGGATATAATATTCGTTACTACAGCTAAATCAGATGAGGAAGCTAGAGAATTACTAAAATTATTAGGAATGCCATTTTCAAAATAATAGATAAGGAGGGATTCCAGTGGCTAGAAAAGCAATGGTTGTAAAACAACAAAAGAAACAAAAATATAAAACTAGAGAATACACTAGATGTTCTATATGTGGTAGACCACATTCAGTTTTAAGACACTTTGGTATATGCCGTATATGCTTTAGAGAATTAGCTTACAAAGGACAAATACCTGGTGTTAGAAAAGCAAGTTGGTAGAATTTGCCCAAATATGAAAGGAGGTTTTCAATATGACAATGACAGATCCAATTGCAGATATGCTTACTCGTATAAGAAATGCGAACACTGTTAAGCATGAGACTGTTGACGTTCCAGCTTCTAACATAAAGAAAGAAATAGTAAGAATCTTATTAGAAGAAGGTTTTGTTAGAGGTTATGATGTTATAGAAGATGAAAAACAAGGAATAATAAGAATACAATTAAAGTACGGACAAGCAGGAGAGAAAGTTATACAAGGTATAAAAAGAATCTCTAAACCTGGTATGAGAGTTTATACAAACGCTTATGAAATACCTAAAGTATTAAACGGATTAGGTATAGCAATAATATCTACTTCAAAAGGTATATTAACTGACAAACAAGCAAGAAAAGAAAATGTTGGTGGAGAAGTTATCTGCTACGTTTGGTAATCACATTAAAATAGCAAGGAGGTGTAACTATGTCAAGAATAGGTTTAAAACCAATAACAATACCAGCAGGTATAGAAGTTACTATAGCTGAAGGTAACCATGTAACTGTAAAAGGACCAAAAGGAACTTTAGAAAATAAGTTCGATGCTGCTTTAACTATAAAACAAGAAGGTAATGTTATAACAGTAGAAAGACCAACAAACAACAAACAACATAGATCATTACACGGATTAACTAGAACATTAATAAACAATATGATAACTGGTGTTAGCACTGGTTTCGAAAAGAAATTAGAATTAGTTGGTGTTGGATATAGAGCACAAAAACAAGGAAATAAATTAGTTATGAACTTAGGATTCTCTCATCCAGTAGAAATGGTAGATCCAGAAGGAATAACTGTAGAAGTTCCAAATCAAACTGAATTAGTAGTAAAAGGTATAGATAAACAATTAGTAGGAAACTACGCTGCTAAAATAAGAGATTGGAGAAAACCAGAACCATACAAAGGTAAAGGTATAAAATACGCTGGTGAATATATAAGACGTAAAGAAGGTAAAACTGGTAAGAAATAGACCAAACTAAGAGTTTAACCAAATAAAGGGTGAAAGGAGTGAGCTCAGTGTTAAAGAAAGCTGATAAAAACGCTAAAAGACTTCAAAGACATAAGAGAGTTCGTAGAAAAGTATTCGGAACACCTCAAAGACCAAGATTATGTGTATTTAGAAGTTCAAACAATATATATGCTCAAATTATAGATGACACAAATAGAGTAACTCTTGTAGCTGCATCTTCATTAGAAGAAGCTGTTAAGAGTGCTGTTAATCATACAGGAAACAAAGACGCAGCTAAAAAAGTTGGCGAATTAGTAGCTAAAAAAGCTGTTGAAAAAGGAATCACTGAAGTAGTATTCGACAGAGGCGGATATATATATCATGGAAGAGTAAAAGAACTAGCTGAAGGTGCAAGAGAAGCTGGACTTAAATTCTAATAAAAGAGGAGGGAAGATCACATGCGTCGTAAACTTATAGATGCTAGACAACTAGATTTACAAGAAAGAGTTGTTGAAGTAAGACGTGTTACTAAGGTTGTTAAAGGTGGTAGAAACTTTAGATTCGCAGCTTTAGTAGTAGTCGGAGATGAAAACGGACACGTTGGTATAGGTACTGGAAAAGCAATGGAAGTTCCAGATGCTATCAAGAAAGCAGCAGAAGATGCTAAAAAGAACCTTATAAATGTACCAATGGTTGGTACAACTATTCCTCACGAAGTAATCGGACACTTCGGTGCTGGAAAAATAATAATAATGCCTGCTCAAGAAGGTACAGGAATCATAGCTGGTGGGGCTGCAAGAACTGTATTAGAATTATCAGGATTAAAAGACGTTAGAGCTAAATGCTTAGGATCTAGAAATCCAAGAAATATGGTTAATGCAACTATAGAAGGATTAAGTACTTTAAAAACAGCTGAAGATGTAGCTAGACTTAGAGGTAAAAAAGTAGAAGATCTTTTAGGATAAGGAGGTAGTGTGAAATGGCTAAATTACAAATAAAATTAGTTAGAAGTACAATAGGAACTACTCCTAAACAAAAAAAGAATGTTGAAGCTTTAGGATTAAGAAAAAGAGAACAAGTAGTTGTTAAAGAAGATAATGCCCAAATGAGAGGTATGATCGCAAAAGTTGCTCATTTAGTTGAAGTAACTGAAATAGCTGAATAATTATAATTATGGAAATTTAAGAAGGAGGTGCAAATCCATGAAACTACATGAGTTAAAACCTGCTGAAGGTGCAGTAAAATCTAGAAAAAGATTAGGTAGAGGTACTGCTACAGGTCAAGGTAAAACTGCAGGACGTGGACAAAAAGGTCAAAAATCTCGTTCAGGCGGTGGAGTAAGAGTTGGATTCGAAGGTGGACAAATGCCACTAGCAAGAAGACTTCCTAAGAGAGGTTTCAAAAATCCATTCACAAAAGAATATACAGAAGTTAACGTTGAACTTTTAAATAGATTTGAAAATGGTACAGAAGTAACTGCAGAATTATTAAAATCTACAGGTGCTATAAGTAAAATAGAAAAAGATGGAATAAAAATATTAGGTCAGGGAAATCTTGAAAAAGCTGTAACAGTTAAAGCTGCTAAGTTCACTGCATCAGCTCAAGAAAAAATCGAAAAAGCTGGAGGAAAAGCAGAATTAGTATAATCTGTTCTTTCAAAAGTTACAGGTGGGTGATATTACGTGCTATCAAAGATCAAACAATCTTGGAAAGTTAAAGATGTAAGAAAAAGAATTTTATATACCCTAATGATGATTCTAATATTTAGAATAGGTACCACAATACCAGTTCCTGGAGTAAATACAGCGATTATAAGTAGCATGGTAAGTGGCAATAACTTACTTGCACTATATAACATGTTTACAGGAGGAGCATTTAGTAACTTTACACTATTTGCTCTAGGTATAGGACCATATATCACAGCTTCAATCATAATACAACTTCTTACAGTTGGATTTGAAAGCTTAAAAGAGCTACAAAAATCTGGTGAAGAAGGTAGAAAGAAGATGAATATGTACACTAGATATACAGCATTAGTATTAGCTATAATACAAGCTGTAGGTATAACTCTAGGAGTTGTAAGAAGTGCATTGACATCTGATAGTGTTTTCTTCATAGCAACAGTTATAATTACATTAATATCAGCAAGTATGATCTTAATGTGGATGGGTGACAGAATTACAGAAAAAGGACTAGGAAATGGAAGTTCTGTCATTATCTTTGTGGGTATTATCTCAAGAATACCTTCAGACATTATAGGTGTTGTATCATCAGTACAACAAGGAACACTAAAAATATGGTTGGGAATATTATTAGCTGTGATAATGCTAGTAACTATAGCTGCTGTTACATTTATAAATGAAGCAGTTAGAAAGATACCAGTACAATATGCTAAAAAAGTTGTAGGAAGAAAATTATATGGAGGTCAAAACTCTCATATACCAATGAAAGTAAATCAATCAGGGGTTATGCCAATAATCTTTGCTAGTTCACTTTTAGCTTTTCCACAAACAATAGCATTATTTATGGGCGAAAATGCTCAAAATTTTGTTTCCACTTACTTAAGCACATCTGGTGATATAGGTTTTTGGATTTATAGATCACTAGAAGTTCTATTGATAGTATTTTTCTCTTATTTTTATACTACAATATCATTTAACGTAGATGATATCGCTGAAAATATGAAAAATAATGGTGGATTCATACCAGGAATCAGACCTGGTAGACCTACAATAGATTATTTAAACAAGATATTATCAAGAATAACTCTTGCTGGGGCTATATTCTTAGCAATAGTTGCAATGATACCAGCATTTACAGTTCATTTTATGCAAGTAAATATGAGTTTAGCAGGTACATCAATACTAATCGTTGTAGGGGTAGCACTTGAACTTAAGAGACAGTTAGAGTCACACCTAGTTATGAGAAGTTATCAAGGATTTTTAAAATAAATTGGAGATGATTAAATGAGACTAATATTATTAGGACCTCCTGGTGCTGGAAAAGGAACTCAAGCAGCAGGGATCGTTGAAAAATACAAAATACCTCACATATCAACAGGAGATATATTCAGACAAAATATAAAAGAGGGAACAGAGCTTGGAAAGAAAGCTAAAGAATATATGGATCAAGGTTTATTAGTTCCAGATGAATTAACAGTTGGTCTAGTAACTGATAGAATATCACAACCAGATTGTGGAAATGGATTCATGCTAGACGGATTTCCAAGAAATGTATCTCAAGCAGTACAATTAGATGCATTCTTAAAAAATAATGGTATTGCTTTAGATAAAGTAATAAACATAGAAGTTGATAAAGAAAAATTAGTTGAAAGAGCTGTAGGTAGAAGAATCTGCAAAGCTTGTGGAGCTACTTATCATATACAATTTAACCCATCTAAAGAAGAAGGCGTTTGTGATATATGTAAAGGAGAACTTTATCAAAGAGCCGATGATAATGAAGAAACAGTTTCTAAGAGAATACAAGTTTATTTAGATGAAACTAAACCATTAGCTGATTACTACTCAAAATCAGGTATAATCGCTGATATAGATGGTCAACAAGCTATAGACAAAGTATTCAACGATATAGTTTCTGCTTTAGAAGGCAAATAATGATCAAATTAAAATCAAAAGAAGAAATACAAATCATGAGAGAGGCTGGCAAAATTGTCGCCGACACTCATGAATTATTAAAGTCAGCTATAATTCCGGGGGTATCTACTCTAGAGTTAGATACAATAGCTGAAGAGAATATAAGAAAATATAATGCAGTACCATCTTTTAAAGGCTATGGAGGATTTAAAGGAAGTATTTGTGCGTCTATAAATAATGAAGTCGTACATGGTATTCCTGGAAATAAAATAGTAAAAGAGGGAGACATTATAAGTATTGATATTGGAGCCTGTTATAAAGGATATCATGGCGACTCCGCAAAGACACATGCAGTTGGTGTGATATCTGAAGAGAACAGGAAATTAATAGAAGTGACACGACAAAGCTTCTATGAAGGAATAAAGTTTGCAAAAATTGGATACAGACTTTCGGACATCTCACACGCAATACAAACACATGTTGAAAAAAGTGGATTTTCGGTAGTCAGGGATTTAGTTGGTCATGGAGTTGGCACACATCTCCATGAACCACCTAATGTACCTAACTATGGAAAACCAGGAAAAGGACCTAAACTTAAAGCTGGAATGGTTTTAGCGATAGAGCCAATGGTGAACATGGGAAAATTTAATGTTAAATGTCTATCAGATGGATGGACAATAGTTACAATCGATGGGAAAAACTCGGCACACTATGAACATACGATAGTAATTACAGAAAATGAACCAATTTTGCTCACAAGTCTTTAAATTTGGTCCAATAAGTGTTATTATAATTAATGCGGGCTTTTATTAGCGTGCAGTTATAAAGTTAAGCATAAGAGTATAAAATACTTTGAAAAAAGTAATAAAATAGTATAAATTTGTTAAAGATACTTTTTAAGAGCTAACTTAATTAAGTCAACATCTTGACTTATTGAATGGAGGGCTGGTTGTTTAATGGCCAAAAAAGATGTAATAGAATTTGAAGGTACAGTTGTAGAAAACTTGCCTAATGCTATGTTTAAAGTTAAATTAGAAAATGGACATGAAGTATTATGCCATTTATCTGGTAAGCTAAGAATGAACTTTATAAGAATTCTTGAAGGAGATAAGGTTAAAATAGAACTTTCACCTTATGATCTTACAAGAGGAAGAATCACTTGGCGTAAGAAGTAGACTACTTTATAGTCTAAGGAGGGATCAATAATGAAGGTAAGACCATCAGTAAAACCAATGTGCGAAAAATGCAAGGTAATAAAAAGAAAAGGTAAAGTAATGGTTATCTGCGAAAATCCAAAGCACAAACAAAAACAAGGATAATATAAAAAAGAATAGCATTTACAGTAATTTTGTGATATAATAAAAAACTGTGATGTTAACAAAAAATGTTAAAAAATAACGAAAAAATAGATACGAATTTATATAAGAAACTCGGTTTTTTATAGAAAACTAATGTAGGAGGTGCAACAATGGCAAGAATCGCTGGGGTAGATTTACCTAATGAAAAAAGAGCGGAAATAGGCTTAACTTATATATATGGTATAGGTAGAGCAACTGCTAATGAAATATTAGCTAAAGCTGAGATAAATCCTGATACTAGAATAAAAGATTTATCAGAAGAAGAAGTTAATACACTAAGAAAAATAATAGATAATGATTTCTTGGTTGAAGGTGACTTAAGAAGAGAAATTGCATTAAACATAAAAAGATTAAGAGACATTAAATGTTACAGAGGTATAAGACATGCTAAAGGATTACCTCTAAGAGGTCAAAAAACTAAGACTAACGCTAGAACTAGAAAAGGTCCTAGAAAGACAGTATCTCGTAAAAAGAAAAAATAATAAATAGATAGGAGGGAAATTCGAAAAATGGCTAAACAAAAAAAGAAAGTAACACGTATCAGAAGAAGAGAACGTAAAAATATAGATCGTGGACATGCACATATACAATCAACTTTTAATAATACAATAGTTACATTAACAGACGTTCATGGTAATGCTATATCATGGGCATCTTCAGGACAATTAGGATTCAAAGGATCAAGAAAATCAACTCCATTTGCTTCTCAAATGGCTGCAGAAACTGCTGCTAAAGCTGCAATGGAACATGGTTTAAAGAGCGTAGAAGTATTTGTTAAAGGACCAGGTTCTGGTAGAGAAGCTGCTATAAGAGCTTTACAAGCAACTGGACTTGAAGTAACAATGATAAAAGACGTCACTCCAATACCACATAACGGATGTAGACCACCAAAAAGAAGAAGAGTATAATCATAGGAGGTGTAGATAATGGCAAGATATACTGGTGCATCATGCAGACAATGCCGTAGAGAAGGAATGAAATTATTCCTTAAAGGTGATAGATGTTATACAGATAAATGCGCTATAGTTAAAAGAAACTATGCTCCAGGACAACACGGACAAGGGAGAAAGAAACTTTCTAACTATGGATTACAATTAAGAGAAAAACAAAAAGTTAAGAGAATTTACGGAGTTTTAGAAACTCAATTTAGAAACTTATATGAACGTGCAGAAAAAATGTCAGGTAAAACTGGGGAAAACTTATTATGTCTATTAGAAGAAAGATTAGACAACGTAGTTTTCAGAATGGGATTAGCTAACTCTAGAAAAGAAGCTAGACAATTAGTTACTCATGCACACTTTACTTTAAATGGTAAAAAAGTAGATATACCATCATTAACTGTTAAAGTTGGAGATGTTATAGCTGTTAAAGAAACTTCTAAATCATCAGCTAAATTTAAAGCATTAGTTGAAGCAAACAAAGTTGCTCCAAACTGGTTAGATGTAAACTTAGAAGATATGTCTGCTAAAGTAGTTGCTTTACCAACTAGAGAAGATATAGATATAGATATAGCAGAACACTTAATCATAGAACTTTATTCAAAATAATAGGCAGTTTTTAAAAATAATTTTAAAATTGTTTACCCTCAGTGGATTAACAAATTTTAAGGAGGGTTTAGTCCATGATAGAAATAGAAAAACCAAAGGTAGATATAGTAGAGCTTAGCGAAGACTATAGATATGGAAAATTCGTAGTTGAACCTCTAGAAAGAGGATACGGAATAACTATAGGTAATGCTCTTAGAAGAATATTATTATCTTCTTTACCAGGTGTAGCTGTACACTCTATAAAAATAGATGGAGTTCTACATGAGTTCTCAACTGTACCAGGAGTAAAAGAAGATGTTACTGAAATAATATTATCATTAAAAGAACTTTCAGCTACTATAGATGGTGAAGGTAGTAGAACACTTAAAATAGAAGCTCAAGGTCCATGCTCTATCAAAGGATCTGACATAATATGTCCTCCAGACGTCGAAATATTAAGTAAGGATTTACACATCGCTACTTTAGATGATAATGCTAAGCTTAATATGGAAATATATGTTGATAAAGGTAGAGGATATGTACCAGCAGAAGAAAATAAAACAGAAAATATGCCTATAGGTGTATTACCTGTTGATTCGATATATACTCCAATTGAAAAAGTTAGCTACCATGTAGAAAATACAAGAGTTGGTCAAAAATCTGATTACGATAAGTTAACTTTAGAAATTTTGACTAATGGAAGTATAAATCCTCAAGAGGGGATATCTCTTGCTGCAAAAGTACTTGTTGAGCATTTAAATCTATTCATAGATTTAACTGAACATGTTAGCAACGTAGAAATAATGGTAGAAAAAGAAGAAGATCAAAAAGAAAAAGTTTTAGAAATGACTATAGAAGAATTAGATTTATCTGTTAGATCTTACAACTGTTTAAAGAGAGCCGGAATAAATACAGTAGAAGAATTAGCTAATAAATCTGAAGATGATATGATGAAGGTTAGAAACCTTGGTAAAAAATCATTAGAAGAAGTAATTCAAAAACTAGAAGAACTTGGATTAGGTCTTAAACCAAGCGAAGAATAAGCGAGCAAAGGAGGGATTGGCATGGCTAATTACCGTAAGTTAGGTCGTGTGACTTCACACAGAAACCTTATGTTAAGAAACTTAGTAACTGATTTACTAAGAAATGGTAGAATAGAAACTACAGTAACTAGAGCAAAAGAAACTCGTAGAATGGCTGAAAAAATGATAACTCTTGCTAAAAGAGGAGATTTACATGCTAGAAGACAAGTTTTAGCTTATGTTATGGATGAAACTGTTGTAAATAACTTATTCACTGATTTAGCTCCAAAATATGCTGAAAGAAATGGTGGATATACTAGAATAATCAAAAAAGGGCCAAGAAAAGGCGACGCTGCTGAAATGGCATTTATAGAATTAGTTTAGTAAATAATAGTTTTATATAGATAGCCCCATACTGTTGAGTATGGGGTTTGTTTTTATACTAAAAATTAAATAAGTATAATTGTATCCATAAAAAAGAAAAATGTGGGATTAGTTTATATTTGAAATTAATATTTTTAAATTTTTGTGGCTAAACTATGTTATAATTATAAATTGTATAAGTTTTTAAGCTACTGCTTTATAAAGGAGTATATGAAATGGAGAATATAATAAGTGTAAAGGATATGACCTTTGAATATGTAACTATAGATTCTAAATTTAAAGCAATAGATAATTTAAGTTTAGATGTTAAGCCAGGAGAATTTGTTGCAATCATAGGTCACAATGGATCGGGAAAATCCACTTTGTCTAAAAATTTAAATGCGATATTAGTGCCTAGTGAAGGCGATATTTATATCGATGGTATGAATACAAAGGACGAATCAAATCTTTGGAATATAAGACAAACGGCTGGAATGGTATTTCAAAATCCAGACAACCAAATAGTAGCTACAATAGTAGAAGAAGACGTTGCATTTGGACCAGAAAATTTAGGTGTAGAACCTAAAGTAATTAGACAAAGGGTAGAAGAATCACTAAAAAGTGTAGGTATTTATGAATTAAAGGATAGACAACCCCATTTATTATCGGGAGGTCAAAAACAAAGAGTAGCTATAGCAGGTATTATAGCTATGAGACCAAAATGCATTATATTTGATGAAGCTACAGCAATGTTAGACCCATCAGGTAGAAAAGAAGTTATGAATGTAATAAAAAAATTAAATAAAGAAGAAAATATTACGACTTTACATATAACTCACTATATGGAAGAAGCTGTTCAAGCTGATAGAGTAGTTGTTGTAGACAAAGGTAAAAAACTATTAGAAGGGACTCCAAAAGAGGTATTTAAAAATGTAGATTTACTTAAAGAGATAGGTCTAGATGTACCTTGTATGACAGAGTTAGCTGGTCTTTTGAGAGAAGAAGGACTAGACTTAGACGATGATATATTAACAGTGGATGAAATGGTGGATAAATTATGTCAGTTATAGTAAAGAATTTAACGTATATATATGATGAAGGAATGCCTTTTGCAAGTAAGGCTCTTGATGATATTTCTTTTGAAATAAAGGACAATGATTTTGTAGGACTTATAGGACATACAGGATCAGGAAAATCAACATTAATACAACACTTAAATGGATTATTAAAACCTTCTTCAGGAGAAATTTTCATAAATGGTTTTAATATAACAGATAAAGATTTAAATTTAACTGAAGTAAGAAAAAGAGTAGGGATAGTTTTTCAATATCCTGAATATCAATTATTTGAAGAAACTGTAGAAAAAGACATTGCTTTTGGTCCTGGAAACCTAGGATTAGAAGAAGATGAAATCGCTGATAGAGTAAAAAAATCTATGGAAGCAGTAGGGCTTGATTACGAACAATATAAAGATAAATCTCCTTTTGATTTATCAGGAGGTCAAAAACGTAGAGTAGCTATAGCTGGAGTAATAGCGATGAATCCAGAAGTGCTTATACTAGACGAACCAACAGCTGGACTAGATCCAGGTGGTAGAGATGAAATATTTAAATTGATTAAAAAATTGCACAAGGATAATAATATAACTATAATACTTTCATCACACAGTATGGATGATATGGCAAAATTAGCTAACACAATAATCGTTATGAATCATGGAAAAATAGAATTTATGGGAACACCTAGAGAGATATTTAATTCTCATGCAGATAGATTGAAAGAGATAGGTTTAGATGTACCTCAAGTTTTAGAATTAGCTAAGAAGCTAAAGGCAAAAGGATTTGATATAAGAACAGATGTCCTTACAGTTGAGGAAATCAAAGAAGAAATACTAAAAGTTATGAGAGGAAGAAAGAAATGTTAAAAGATATAACTATAGGTCAATATTATCCAGCGAATTCTAAAATCCATAGATTAGATCCAAGAACTAAGCTTATAGCGACAATTGTATTTATGATTGCGTTATTTGTTGTAAATCAATTTTGGCCATATGTAATTATATTAGGAATAGTAGCAGCTATAATTAAAGCATCTCAAATTCCTATGTCGTATATGCTTAAAGGTCTGAAGCCTTTGAGATGGATTTTATTATTTACTTTTGTAATTAATATGTTCTGTTTACCAGGAGAAGTCCTTGCTATTGGAGGAGTTAAGCTTCAATTAGGATTTTTGAAAATTACTGATGCAGGTCTAAGACAGGCGATATTCATGTCTATTAGATTGATATATTTAGTTGTAGGTACATCTTTATTGACACTTACAACATCGCCTATACAATTGACAGATGGTATAGAGAGACTTCTAGCGCCATTTAACAAGGTAGGGCTACCTGTACATGAATTAGCTATGATGATGACAATAGCATTGCGTTTTATACCTACATTATTAGATGAAACAGACAAAATAATGAAAGCTCAAATGTCAAGAGGTGCAGACTTCGAAAGTAGCAACCTTATAAACAGAGCGAAAAACTTAGTTCCATTATTAGTACCATTATTTGTAAGTGCATTCAGAAGAGCCGACGAATTAGCTATGGCTATGGAGGCTAGATGCTATAGAGGTGGATACAACAGAACTAAGATGAGACAAGCTGTTATAACTAGTGCAGATAAAATTGCATTTGTATTGATGATTTTATTCTTAGCTGGAAGTATAGCAAGTAGATTTATACACATATTAGTGTAATTTTGAAAAAAAGAGGTAATTGATGAGAAACTTAAAAATTACTTTACAATATAATGGCGAAAACTACTGCGGCTGGCAGAGACAGCCTAATTCACCCGGGATCCAGGGTACAGTAGAAAACGCCATCTATGAAATAACAAAGGAAAAAGTAAAGGTGACCGCATCGGGAAGAACTGATGCGGGAGTTCATGCTCTGGGACAGGTTGCAAATTTCAAAACTGAAACAAATATACCTGCATCTAGAATACCAGATGCATTAAATGCCAAACTTCCAAAGGATATATCTGTAATATCCTGCGAGGAGGTCGATATGGATTTTCACGCTAGATATAACGCATGTGGTAAGACATATAGGTATTTAATCTATAATAGACCTTATAGGAGCCCTTTATACAAGAATTTAGCGTATCATGTGAAATATGACCTAGACTGGGATAAAATACGCTTAGAAGCCAAATATTTGATTGGTACGCATGATTTTGTTGGATTTATGAGTTCTGGTTCATCAGTGAAGGACACTGTAAGGACTATTTACGATATAAAGATAGAAGAGCATGAAGGAATAACATCTATTGAGATAAGTGGAAACGGATTTTTATACAATATGGTAAGAATAATCGTAGGCACACTCGTAGATATAGGTAGAGGTAGAATTAAACATAATATGGAAGAAATAATAAATTCAAAAAGTAGGTCAATGTGTGGTCACACAGCACCTGCACACGGTTTATTTCTCAAAAAAGTTAATTATTAAACCTTGACACTTTTTCGTACATGTATTAGAATATATAGGAATGTGTTAATAAGTCCACAACGCCCCGGACTTTATATAAACGGTAAAATAAAATTTTGAAAAAATAAGAAGGAGGGACAACCATGAAAAGTTATATAGCTAAACCAGCTGAAGTACAAAGAAAATGGTACTTAGTTGACGCTGAAGGGAAAACATTAGGTCGTCTTGCTACAGAAATAGCAACTATATTAAGAGGAAAACATAAACCAACATTTACACCACATGTAGACGGTGGAGATTTCGTTGTTGTTGTAAATGCATCAAAAGTAGTTTTAACAGGAAAGAAATTAGATCAAAAATATTATAGATATCACACTGGTTATGTAGGTGGATTAAAAGAAATCTCTTACAGAGAAATGATGGAAAAGAAACCAGAAGAAGTAATAGCTCACGCAGTTAGCGGAATGTTACCAAAAAATAAATTAAGAGCAAAAATGATGACTAGATTAAGAGTATTTGCAGGAGCAGAACATACTCATGCAGCTCAAAAACCAGAAGTATTAAACTTCTAATTAACTAGATGAAAGGAGGAGTTATCATGGAAAAAGTACAATTCTACGGAACAGGAAGAAGAAAAAGCTCTGTAGCTAGAGTAAGATTAGTTGCAGGTGAAGGAAATATAACAGTAAACGGAAGAGCATTAGACGAATATTTCGATTACGATACATTAATAAGAGACGTTAAACAACCATTAGTTTTAACTAACAATGAAAATAAATACGACGTTATAGTAAAAGTTGAAGGTGGAGGATTCACTGGACAAGCTGGTGCTATAAGACATGGTATATCTAGAGCTTTATTAAAAGCTGATGCTGATTTAAGACCAGAACTTAAAAAAGCTGGATTCTTAACTAGAGATGCTAGAATGAAAGAAAGAAAGAAATATGGATTAAAGGCTGCCAGAAGAGCACCTCAATTTTCAAAAAGATAGTATTATCTTATATGGTATTTATGAAAGTCTTGAAGTTATTAACTTCAAGGCTTTTTTGCTATATAAAAATAATTAATTAGAGAAAATATATGCGTTTAGAACTTAGTTATAAATAAAGAGGAGATCAAAAATATGTATATTTTTATTATGGACTTTAGTCTGTTGAGTATGCATACATGCTCAACAATAAACCACCCGCTTTGTGGGTTCAACACATATTACGGGTGGTTATGATTTTTATTTTTGGTTTTTTAATATTCTCCATAATGTGCTACGACTAATGCCTAGACGAGCAGATGTCTTCTCCTTGTTATTATTCTCTTCTAGTAAAACTCTTTGAATTATTTTATAATTTATCTCATCGAGTGTGCCATTTAATAGAAAATCATCAGAAATGGCTACTTTAGGTTTTGGTTCTTGGCTTAATATTTGCTTCACGTCACGTCTAGAAATATATGGAGTATCAGTGATTAATATTAGCTCTTTTAGTACATGTTGTAGC
>NZ_JALEXO010000144.1 GCF_022780145.1 Intestinibacter sp. | reverse complement strand
GATATCTGTAGAGAATACGACGTAACTATAAGCTTAGGAGATGCTTGCAGACCTGGAAGTATCCACGATGCTGGAGATATATCTCAAATAGAAGAATTAGTAACTCTAGGTGAATTAACTAAACGTGCTTGGGAAAAAGACGTTCAAGTTATGATAGAAGGACCAGGACACATGCCACTTAATCAAATAAAAGCAAATATGGAAATCCAAGAAACTATATGTAACGGAGCACCTTTCTACGTATTAGGACCTATAGTAACAGACGTCGCACCAGGATACGATCATATTACATCTGCTATAGGTGGAGCAATCGCTGCAACTTATGGAGCTTCTTTCCTATGCTATGTAACTCCTGCAGAACATCTTAGATTACCTAACCTAGAAGACGTAAAGGAAGGTATAATAGCATCTAAAATAGCTGCACATGCTGCCGATATCGCAAAGGGAGTAAAGGGAGCTGCCGATTGGGATAACCAAATGAGCCAAGCTAGACGCGACTTAGATTGGGAAAAAATGTTTGATTTAGCTATAGACAGTGAAAAAGCAAGACGCTATAGAGCTGAATCTAAGCCAGAAAACGAAGACACTTGTACTATGTGCGGTAAGATGTGCGCAGTTAGAAATATCAACAAAATCTTAAAAGGTGAAGATGTAGATATAATGGAATAAATTTTTATCCACATAAATAAAGCCAAATGGGAGTCAAATCCTATTTGGCTTTTATTTTTTTATATTATTTATTTACAATTCTGTTTTTTATTTCCTCCATACGTACATCTAAGTTTGCACTGATATTTGCACATTCCAATAATTCTTTTCTCAATAATTCAGCTTCTTCCTTTGGGATGTCTTTTTTGTAGCTCAATTTATGATCTAAACTCGCCCAAAAGTCCATCGCTATAGTTCTAAGCTGCACCTCTACCCTCATATTTTTCTTTTCTTCTTTCAAAAAGATAGGAATTTCTACAATTAAATGCAAACTTCTATAACCATTTGGCTTAGGATTTTTTATGTAGTCCTTAACTTGAATCAATTTAACATCATCTTGTTGCAGTAAACAATCCGCCAACAAATATATATCCTCAACAAAAGAACATACCACTCTGACTCCAGCTACATCGTTTAAATTATCTTCTATAGATTTAACTGTAAGTGGAAAATCCCTTTTTACTAATTTTTTCACTATACTTTCTGTCGACTTTAACCTTGTTTTTATTGTTTCTATTGGATTTCTATCGTATTCAAGAGAAAATTCTTGATTTAGTACCTTAAATTTTGTCTCGACCTCCATAATGGCACACTGATAATATGCCATTAATCTTTTTAAAGGCATCATATCCTCTTCTATTCTATCAAGCGCATTGTTATTTACTAATGTTTTGACAACTGGTCTTACTAATTTTTCTTTTATCATAATTTATATTAACCCCTATCACAAAATTCATTAACTTATCTCAAATAAGTCTATAAAAAAATATTTTTATAGTATATTTTTATTATACCACAATTTTATGTACTATATATTAAAACAAGGCATATGAATTCATATACCTTGCTTATAATATTATACTATAAGTAATCCTTTATGGTCGGCAATTGAGATAACCGCCTCATTTCCAGAGTTAAATTCTATGTAATCCTCTTCTACTCCATCGCTAAATATCACTCCATTTTCTGGCATTAAAGATTGTATTTTCAAAGAATTTGTTTTATCGATTTTCCCAAATACCATAGTATCTGATGTCCATTTACTTGGGTATGGCTCGCGAACTGTATAGTATAGAAAATCTGAATTCCATTTAAATTCTTCTCTTTGTCTAAGTCTAACCTCTCTTCCTGAACATCCTGTAGATATTTTTGATGCCCCTGCTAAAATACTTTTAAACCATCCTGTAGAACCTAAACCTGTCGATACAATTATGCCGCTTGAAGATTGACGTTCATTTTTGTCGTTTTGATTTAAAATATATTGTGCTGACACATGAGTTTTTTGACCGATAAATATATCGTTTACTCCTAGAAGAGATTGACCGTCGTTTAATGTAGCCTTTGCTAGAGTTATTTCCTTGAAGCTTCTATTGTTGTCAAATACTTCTTTTACTATTATCTCTACATCGTCTGGTTTAAAAGGAAGCAGTACACCGTCAAATCTCATAGGATCGGGATTTACTCCTATTAGAGGTTGACTGTCTAGATATTTCAATGTATTTGCTACTAATCCATCTTGTCCTACTGCGACTACTATATCATCTTTTGCGAAGATATAGTTTGAAATGTAGTCTCTATCTAAGACTTGTACACGAGCTATTTTTTGTAATTCAGATGTTATTTTGGCTAAAGTCTCCTTATATCTTTTATCCTCTAACTTATAGTCTATAAAATCTCCTCCTGAATGCTCTATTATAAATTTGACTTGTCCTTCTGTATTGTATTTGTGGATTAAATTTTCAAGTCTAGTTTTTCTCTTTACTAGAACGATTTTTTTATTGTCATCTCTCATGTATCTGCCCTCCTACAATTTTTTACTGCTAATTTCTGCCCTTCATTAAGCTTTGAAGTAAATCTGGAGAAATATTAAGCTCACCTATTTTATCTGCTTTATTTGCAAGCTGTTGGAATGCTCCTGCTATTAATTTTTCAGGTTCCATATTTATAGTAGCCAATGCTTGTATAACGTTTGGATCCATTTCGTTGAACACCTTCATCATTGCAGCAAATTGATAAGCCTTTGAGTCTGATTCTTCTTTTGCATTTTCTACTGAAAGCTTGATAAATTCCTTTCTCTTTTCTTCAAGCTTAGTTTGATATCCAAGCTCCTCGTCCTTCATTTTATTTTCTTTTTCCATTTTTAGTCGTTTTGATTCTAATTGTGATTCTTGGATTTGTTTTCTCTTTTCTTCTATTGCTATTTCTGTGTTAAGCTCGTTTTCCTTGACGATGCGCTCTTGCTCTATTGATGAATTTCTTCTTTCGTAAATCGCCTCGTCTGCCTTTTTCAAGATTTCTTCTCTTGCTGTTGCTTCTAGAGCCCTCGCTGTCTCTTTATTTGGACTTATCGCCAAAATTGAAAATCCAATTATCTCTATACCAAGATTTAAAACCTCTTTACTGTCAATTAAAGCTTCTCTTATTAAATTAGCTA
>NZ_JALEXO010000132.1 GCF_022780145.1 Intestinibacter sp. | reverse complement strand
ATGAGTGTAACAAGTAGAATAGAAAAATTTAGACAAGATTACGTTAATACTAAACCACAAATAAGCTGTGAAAGAGCAAAAATATATACAGATTCATATAGAGAAACAGAAGGCGAACCTATGTGCATAAGAAGTGCAAAGGCATACCTTGCAGCATGTGAAAAGCTACCAGTAACTATATTCGACGATGAAATAATAGTAGGTACAGCAGGTGAATTCAAGAGAACAGGTATACTTACTCCAGAATTCTCTTGGAAATGGGTAGACAAAGAAATGGACAAATTCTCTACTAGAGGACAAGACCCATATGAAATGACTGACGAACAAAGAGAATTTACAAGAAAAGAAATCTTCCCTTATTGGAAAGGTAAATCACTAGAAGAAATATATCTAAAAAGACTTCCAGAAGATACAGCAAAAATATTAATAGACACAGGGGTATTAGACAACGACTCAAAATGGAGACAAGCTGTTGGTGAAGTAACTCCAGATTACGAAGATATACTACTTCCAAAGGGATACAAAAAAATAAAAGAAGAAGCACTAGCTAAAATAGAAGAATTAGACATAACTGTACCAGAAAATATAGAAAAAATAGAATTCTATAAAGCTACAGTTATAATATGTGACGGTATAATGACTTTTGCTAAGAGATATTCTGATTTAGCTTATGAAATGGCTGAAAAAGAAACAGACGAAAAGAGAAAAGCTGAGCTTATAAAAATAGGCGATGTTTGTAAAAAAGTTCCAGCTAATCCACCAGAAAGCTTCTATGAAGCAGTTCAATTTATATGGTTTGTACAAGTAGGTGGAATCATATGTGAAAATCCTCTATCTCTTAACCCAGGTAGATTTGACCAATATATGTATCCATACTACGAAAAAGACATCAAAGAAGGAAAATTAGATAGAGATGGCGCTCTAGAATTAATAGAAGCTCTATGGATAAAATACTCTGAATGGGTATGGACTATATCTGAAAATACAGCAGGATATTTTGCAGGATACAACCAATTCCAAAACTTAACTGTCGGCGGTAGAAAACGCGATGGTTCAGATGCTACTAACGATTTATCTTACTTATGCTTAGAAGCCACTAAAGATATAAAAACTCATCAGCCAGGATTAAGTGTTAGAATTCATCAAGGTGCACCAGACGACTTTATGATGGCAGTTTGTGATTTAGTTGCAGCAGGAACAGGATTCCCAGCAATACACAACGATGCTTGTGGTACTCAAATGATGCTTCAAAACGGACTTACTCCAGAAGATGCAAGAGACTGGAATAACTGTGGTTGCGTAGTTCCTCACTTCAGAAAAGTAGGCGAATGGACAGCAACTGTAAATATAAACTTTGCAGCAGCACTTGAATACGCTATAAACCAAGGTAAATCTAGAATGACAGGTGAGCAAATGGGTCTAGAAGAAAAGCCTGTAGAAGAATTTGTATCTTATAAAGAAGTAGAAGATGCTTTCTATAAACAATTTAAGAACCTAATAAAACATTCAGTAGTAGGTTCTATTGTGGCTCAACAAGTTCATACAGAAGTTGTTCCAAGACCATACTTATCAATATGTGTAGATGGATGCTTCGAAAAAGGTCAAGACTTAAGTAAGGGTGGAGCAAAATACAATGTAGGTCCAGTTCTTACAGGTATAGGTCTAGGTGTTGTAGCTAACTGCTTAGCTGTTATCAAGAAATTAGTATTTGAAGATAAAGTAACTACTCTAGAAGAATTAAATAAAGCATTAAATGCTAACTGGGAAGGTTACGAAGAATTAAGAAAATTAGCATTAAATGTTCCAAAATATGGTAACGACAATGATTATGTAGATAAAATAGCTGTAGAAGTATCTAACTTCTATTATCATGAAGTTAAACAATATAAAGATATATTTGGATCTCCATTTACTACTGCATTTATGGGTATATCAAACTATATACCAACTGGTAGAATAATAGGAGCAACTCCTGATGGTAGATATGCAGGTCAACCTATAACTGAAGGTGTATCTCCATATGCAGGAACTGATACAGAAACTCCTTTAGCTGCTATGAAATCAGCTGCTAAAATACAACATGACTTCCACTCTGGAGGAACTTTACTTAACCTAAGATTTAGCCATGACTTAGTAAATACTCCAAGAGGACTTAGAAACTTAGCTTCTACAATACAATCATACTTTGCACTTGGAGCATTCCACGTACAATTTAATACAGTTTCTAATGAAATACTTAAAAAAGCACAAGAACATCCAGAAGACTATAAAGACCTACTAGTAAGAGTTGCAGGATATTCAACTCAATTCGTAAATCTATCAAAAGAAATGCAAGACGCTATAATGGCTAGAAATGCACATGAAAGCTTCTAAATTAGGAGAGATAGATGTCAGTTAAGGGAAACGTAGTTAGAATTCAGCGTTTTTCAGTTAATGACGGAGATGGAATAAGAACCACTGTATTTTTAGAGGGTTGCCCTCTAAAATGCAGATGGTGTTCTAATCCAGACTCATGGTCAGGAATTGTAAAACTAGCTGTATCAAAAGATCGTTGTGTAGGATGTAAAAGATGTGTAAGTGTATGCCATAAGGGTATTACTTCTCTATTTGACAGAAAACAAGTAAACGAAAAATGTGATTTATGTGGGGAATGTATAAAAAGATGTACTCAAGATGCAATTAGCCAAATGACAAAAGAGATGACAACTGATGAAGTAGTAAAAGAAATTGAAAAAGACCTTATTTTCTTCTTATCTTCTGGAGGTGGGATAACATTTTCCGGAGGCGAACCAACTTATCAACTTGAATTTTTAAGAGAATTGGTATATTATTTTTATAAAAAGGGTATATATACTGCTATAGAAACCTGTGCATTATTTGACTTTGAAAAATGCAAAGATGTTTTAGAAAAGCTAGATCATATTTTTGTAGATATAAAAAATATGGATGATGAAAAACACAGAGAATACACAGGTATTAGCAATAAAAAAATACTAGAAAATATCAAGAAAATGGCTACATTAAACAAAAGTATGGTGATTAGAGTTCCTGTAATACCAGGATTTAATGACAGCGTGGATAATATTAAAAAGACATCAGAATTTGTTAAAGAAAATGTAAAAAATCCTAAAATGGAATTATTACCTTATCATATGCTAGGACTAGACAAATACAAAGCTTTAGGACTTTATGATTATATTTATGAGTTTGAAGTTCCAACTAAAGAAAAGATGACTTCTCTTGAAGAAGTAGTCAGAAATTGTGGAGTCGAGATAGTTAGTTATAAGTAGTCATAAATTTAAAAGGCGAGGAGATTTATTTATGATGTCACAACTTCCAAAAGTGGGACAAAACTTAAGAAGATTGAGAAATGGTTTAGGGTTAAGTTTAGATGAAGCATCTAAATTGACGGGTGTCAGCAAGGCTATGCTAGGACAAATCGAAAGAGGAGAGTCAAGTCCGACAATATCTACATTGTGGAAAATTTCATCTGGATTAAAAGTTAATTTTACATCTTTACTAGATGACAACCAAAATGAGCTTGTTTTAGTAAAAAAAGAAGAAATTGAGATTGTCGAGGAAGAAGATGGATGTATGAGATTATATCCAATATTTCCATTTGACTCTAAAAGTGGTGTAGATGTATTTTTAATTGAATTAGATGAAGGATGTAAACATATTTCTGCTACACATAAAAATGTATTAGAAGAGATGATTCTTGTAATAGAAGGTACTTTAACTGTTCAAATAGAAAAAGAGGTCTATGAACTGAAGGCTGGTCATAGTTTGAAGTTCGATGGAACTTTAAATCATATGTATAGAAATGATTCAAAAGAAAAGGCTGTATTTCACAATATTGAAATATATAAATAGAGAAATTTATTTAAAAGATCGTCGTAAATCGATTTTACGGTCGATCTTTTTTTGGCGTAATTAACTGCATTTAAAAATTTTGAATGTAAGTTTTTAAAATTTATGTTAAAATTAAATCGAATAGATTAAAAATTTGATTAAATAAGGGAGATTACAAAAATGAAAAAATTATTGATGCTTTTAGTAATATCTATAGGGCTGTTTTTATGTGGCTGTGAGCTAGATATATCTGTAGAACCTAGCTCAAGTGCTTCAAGTAGCTCAAATACTTCAAGTAGTTCTAGAGATGAAATTATTTTAGGTGAAAATGATATAGAATCTATAGAAGATATTGAACAAATCGATGAATCTGAAGAGCCTCTTGACTACGAAGGACTAAAGGAGAGCTTGTCAAAGGGAGAAGTTCCAGATTATGTGTACAAAGTAACTATTGAGAGAGTGGTAGATGGAGATACTATGAAATTAAAGCTTGAAGACGGTCAAAGCATAAGAATTCGTACTTTATTGATAGATTGTCCAGAAGATACAAAAGAAAAAGACTACTTAGGAGACGTTGCTACGGATTTTGCGAAGGAGAAGCTTAAACAAGGTGATATAGCCTATGTAGAGACTGATGGACCT
This sequence comes from Intestinibacter sp., assembly GCF_022780145.1. Taxonomy (GTDB): domain Bacteria; phylum Bacillota; class Clostridia; order Peptostreptococcales; family Peptostreptococcaceae; genus Intestinibacter. The sequence goes on along the minus strand of NZ_JALEXO010000132.1, from coordinate 31,242 downwards.
TTACAAGACGATTACGGCAGATATTTAGGATATCTATGGTATCAAGATGGAAATGAAATGAAAATGTACAATGCTGAGATATTGAGAGAGGGCTTAGCTAGAGTTGCATATATAAAAGAAGGTGTGCGTCATTTAGACATGCTTTACGATGCTCAATACGAAGCTAAGGACCAAAAATTAAATGTATGGTCAATCGATGGCTACGTAACTAAATACGGATTTGATCAAGATGTAGTAGATTAGAAATATTTAAACTCGAGCTTTTCGGCTCGAGTTTTTTAAAAAAATCATTTTAAATGGAATATATTTTCCTATACTGCATGAACTTATGATATAATTTAATATCATGAAAAATAATAGGAGGAGAATTAGTTGAAATTTAAAAAAAATCCAGCAGTATTAGTATTAATTTTAATAATTTGTTCTCTATTTATGCCTCTTTCTATTAATTATACTGGACAAAGCAAAATTTTTAATTCGAATAAACTGAGTAGATACGTTTCTCTATCTAGATTAGAGCAGGTTTCAACTTCGAATCTGACTTATTACGCTAAATCTAAGGCTGGATTTCAGATTAAATACGAATTAGGTCTATACGAAGGTGTAAGTAATGGCGTAGTTGTATGCGGAAATTATTTTAGAAATATTTTTGTAGGAACTTTATTGGATTATCTAGATGGATTTCGTTTAAAAAGCTCAGAAATGAAGATAGTATGGTTGTTTTTTGGAATATTTTTAGAGGGATTAAAAAACATATTGTTTTCATCCTTGGAATTAATTGTTATAGCACTGATATTGCTATTACAATCGACAGCTTCATATACGTATATACTATCTTATATGTTTACATTGTTGTTTATAGTAGGTATAGCATATGTTTTTAAAAAACAGTAGTTTTTAAAATATGGAGGGTTTTGTATATGATTACAATAAGTCAAGCTATGTTGAAGGTGTCTGAATTAGACAGAATCTACAGAGATAAAATGTACAATATCATGAAGGTCGAAAATTTGATTCAAGAATATATTTTAGAATCTGATGGAAGTAGATTTGATTGCAATGAGGTAGTCGATTTTAATAGAGAATTTGAGCTGATAATAGAATTGGGAGAAGAGATCTCCCAGATAAAGACAAGGATATCTAAGGCAAATAATGAAAATTACATAGAAACAAAAAATGGAAAATTAAGTCTTCAAGGAGCTTTAAACAAGATAAAATACTTGAGAAATCAAGTCGAAGATTTTGAAGAGATTTTAAACGAGGTCAAAGCGTCAAAGGAGAGAAAGGTAGATGCTGCTGCGACATCTGTATATTATAAAGTTAAAGAACCTAATTTTGATAAGAAAGAGCTTAAAAAATATTTAGAAGATAAAAACGAAGAGATTTTAGAACTCGAAATAGCTTTAAACAAAGCAAATAACGAGATACTAATAGATATAGATTAATAGAATTTTTTAATTCTTATTAATAAATATGTGTGTAATTTCTTTAAGCTACATAAAATGTATTTAGGTCTATAACAATTTACAATTTAAATAACAATTACATCTAAAGGACATATATCTTTAATAACAAATTATAAATTAAAATTTAATAAGATATGGATTGATGTTCCATCTTAAAAAAATAATTAAAAATTGCACACATCGGGCACAATATATAACTTGTTATGTATTGTGCCTTTAGTTGTATATTACGAAGGGAGTATGTTATGCAGGAAATAGATTTATTGAGAGAATGTAGGGATTTACTAGAAGAGGTAGATAAATTAATCGGTCAAATGGGTAGCTTTGAAATGGACAAGACGGAGTTTGAGGTAGATGAGGAGAAAAGATTGCTTGTAATTACAGTAAACGATTCTGAGACAGATACTTTTACGTATAAAAATGCGTATGAATTTTTATACGATTATATGATGGAAATGCATACAGATAATATACAGTATTTGAGAGATCAATACGAAGATGCGTTTGATGAAATGGATGCAAATGATTGGATTATGAAGAGAGGCTATATCGAGTATATAAATTTGAGAATAAGAAAGATCTATTCTAGACTTAAAGAAATAGCAGAAAACTATTAAAAAAATGCCACATAAGCTGTGGCATTTTTTTATAAGTAAGCTCTTAAATCCTTTGCAAAATTTTCTTCAAGCTCTGATAAGTCGTTGCATAAGTTTTTGATTGACTCTAAGGCAGCTGGATATTGATTCATATATTTATGTATAGACTTTATGCCCATATTACAACCGTCTGTCATCAAATCAGCGATTTCCTTGTCGTGCTCGCCTTTAATTAGCTTAAAATTTATTTTTAGATAGCTCATCGTCTTCGCTAGATAGCTAGGCTGTTTTTCTGAGTCTCCAAATTCATTTAACTTATCTGAAATTTTGTTTTGTAGTTTTTCATGGTCTTTTAAATATTTTTCTAAGATTGAATATAATTTTTTGTTGTCAGTTTTTTCTATGACCTGGTTTATGGAATCTATACCCATTTTACAACCAGCGTCACATTTCTTTAATAATTTAATAGTATCTTCTGTAGGCATAATAAACTCCTTTAGTTGTTTTAGAGTTATTATGTACCACAATTTAGATTATTATTCTAAGCTTTCACCTTCTGTATTATTTTCTGGAGAAGCTTCTACTTCTGGCTCAGTAGGTTCTGTTGGTTCAGTTGGTTCTTCTGGCTCAGGAGTAGGTTCCTCTGGCTCAGGAGTAGGTTCTTCCGGTTGAGTCGGTTTTTCAGGCTTAGTAGGTTTTTCAGGTTTAGTAGGTTTTTCAGGTTTAGTGTTGTTATTATTATTATTGTTATTATTATTATTATTATTATTGTCGTTATTATAATCATTATCAGTATTATCATCTGTGCTAGTGTCTTCTTGTTGTGTATCAGCTGGCTCTTCAGTATCTATATTATCTACAGGTTCTTCTGTAGTATCAGGAGCTGTCTGTTCTTCGACGAAATCTTCAAAATAAAGATTTATAGAATCGACTATTTCATTATTGTAAATTACTACTAATTTAGTGTTTCCTTCTTTAAGTCCTGTAATAGTACATTTTTTACCGTCGTTTTTAAAAGAGCAAATAGATGGATCTTCTATTTTAAAATTCAATTTTGATATATCTATTTTCTTTGAATTTTTACTTTGGATTATTACATTTAAATTAGTTTCTTGATTTATAGGTAAAATGTAATTTCCATTTTCTATTTTATATTCTGTTGTTATAGATACACCTGATAAAACAGGTTCCGCTTCTTTATTGAAATTTTTAAAAACAAAAAATCCTATAGCACATACGATTAATATTGGCACGATAATTAAAACTATTTTCTTAAATATAGAACTAGATTCGTATTCTTCCTCGTCATCATCGTAATCATAATCGTAGTCATCTTCATCATCATCGAAATCGTGGTTTAAATAATATTTTGAATTACTTTTAACTTCTTGTTTATTGTCTTTTTTACTCATTTTGTCATCATCTTCTTCTATTTCTATTTTTTTATTTTCTGTTTGTGTATTTTTATCTTCTAAAGTCTCTTTTTTTGTAGAGGATAAGCTCTTTTCTTCAAAATGAAGTGGCTCTATTTTTTCCTCTTTATTTTTTTCTTCGACTTTTTTATCTTCTTTTTTTACAGCTTCAGAATTATTTTTTTTGTTTAATTTAACTGAAGGAGTTACTTTTAAATCCCCGTGTTCATTTTTTTTTATATTAGGGCTTTTTTTAGGTTCTTCTTCAGTTTTTTTAGATATTTTAAAATCTATATCAGATAGATCTTCATAATCAGGAATCTCATCTATCCAGCTAAGTGCGTATGAAAAACAATCTACTATATATAATGCCGTTTTTTCTGATATACCATTTTTTGTAAGTATAGTTTTTGCTCTTAAATAAGCAAAATTTTTGTCTATATCTCTTTTTCCATTGGCGTTTATTATTGCAGATACTGCATTTTTTTCAATCGCATATTCTACTAATTTAATTTCCTCATCTAGATTTGGAATTAAATTTTTAAGAGTTACTATAAATTTTTGAGCATCTAGAAAAATATTTATACCATAATTATCAAACATATATTTTAGAGCATAACTTAAGTTGTTTTGTAGTGTTCTTTTTTTATTCATAAACTGACCCCTTTAATTTCTTAATTTAAGTTTTACTAAATTTCATCATAATACTTTTTTTGAATTTAATCAATATTTTTATACTTTATTTTAACAAATATTATGAAATAAAGTATAGAAATTTATGGATGTGTATGTTATATTTTATTGGTAATTAATATAGAAAAGGAGTGTATTTATGGAAAAGAAAGGTTCAGTTTATGAATTAGACGGAAGAGTCGAATTACAAAGAGCAATTCCTTTGGGAATACAACATGTTCTTGCGATGTTTTTAGGTAATATTTCTCCACTTATAATCGTATGTGGGCTATTGGAAATGGATGCAGGTCTAAAATCAATGCTTATACAAAATGCGATGTTTGTGGCAGGTTTAGTTACATTAATCCAATTATACCCAATAGGACCAGTAGGAGCTAGACTTCCTATAGTAATGGGTACAAGCTCAGGGTTTATAGGAACTGCAAAAGCAATAGGTGCTCAATACGGTTATGGAGCAATATTAGGAGCTTCTTTAGTTGGGGCAGTATTAGAAATGGTTTTAGGATTTTTTATAAAGCCTCTTAAAAAATTATTCCCACCAATAGTTACAAGCTTAGTTATAATATCTATAGGATTATCTTTACTACCAGTTGGAATTAAGTACTTTGGCGGTGGAGCAGGAGCTGAAGATTTTGGCTCTTTAAATCATCTATTAGTCGGTACAACAGTCATCATAGTAATATTGATATTTAAGCAATTCAAAGGATTTTTAAATGATTCATCTATATTGATAGGGATAGTAGTTGGATATATACTAGCTATATGTCTAGGCATGGTTGATTTTACACAAGTAAAAGAAAGTGCATGGATATCTTTACCACATCCAATGGTAGTTCCATTTGAGTTTAATATGCAGGCGATAATAGCTATGGGAATAATGTTTATCGCTACTACAGTAGAAACTGTCGGGGATATATCTGGTATCACAAACGGTGGCCTTGATAGAGAGCCTACTGATAGAGAATTATCAGGTGGTGTTATGGCAGATGGTGTCGGAAGTTTAGTTGCCGCTTTATTCGGTGTTTTACCAAATACTTCTTTCAGTCAAAACGTCGGTCTTGTAACTGTTACTAAGATAGTAAATAGATTTGTCATAATGACAGGTGCTATATTCTTAATTTTATGTGGATTCTGCCCTAAATTAAGTGCACTATTTTCAGTTATGCCACAATCTGTTTTAGGTGGAGCAGCAGTTATAATGTTTGCTATGATTTTAGTAAGTGGTCTACAATCATTATCTAGAGAAAAATTAGACGGAAGAAACGGTCTTATAGTAGCTTTAGCTATAGGTCTAGGAGTTGGAATAGGTAATGTACCTGAAGTTTTAGCTCAATGTCCAGCTTGGGTATCAAATATATTTGCTCAAAATGGTATAATAATGACTTTCGTAATAGCTACAGTTTTAAATCTTATACTACCTAAAAATAAAGACGATCAAAAAGAAGAAGCTACAGCTTAAAAATAAATTAAAATATTTTAAAATAGTATAGAAGTAAGTGTATTATTTGTGATAAAATAAGCTTAGTTTGATATGAATTAAAAATTAATTATTTACATATTAGAGGGAAGGAGACCTTTGGCGCCCGAATGTGCCTCCTTTTCCAAAAAAGGAGACAAACGATAGAGTTTGTCTTTTTTAATGTAGAGGTAAAATATATTAAATAGGAGGATTCGATGTTTACTATTAAAAAATACGTTGTTGTAGATAGCTTGGAGGAAGCTTATAAATTAAACCAAAGTAAAAAAGCAAATGTATTAGGCGGGCTTTTGTGGATGAAAATGGGTAAAAAAACTATCCAAACAGCTATCGATTTATCTAATTTAGGACTTGATAAAATCGAAGAAAAAGAAGATTGCTTCGAAATAGGTGCTATGGCCACACTTAGAGATTTAGAAACTCATGAAGGGCTTAATAAATATTTCGACGATGCTATAAAAAATTCAGTAAAGAGTATAGTTGGAGTTCAATTTAGAAATAGTGCTACTGTAGGAGGTAGTATTTTCTCTAGATTTGGATTTTCAGATCCTCTTACATGTTTCTTGGCTTTAGATAGCTATGTAAAGCTTTATAAAGGCGGAATAATACCTATGAAGGAATTTGTAGATATGCCTTACGACAATGATATATTGGAAAAAGTTATAATTAAAAAGGACGGTAGAAAAGTAGTCTATACTTCTCATAGAAATATATCTACTGATTTTCCTGTGCTTACTTGTGCAGTTGCAAAGGTAGATAAAAAATTTGAAGTTGCAATTGGAGCTAGACCACAAAGAGCGGCTTTAGTAGTTGATGAAGAAAATATTCTAAGCGAAAATCCTACTGCTGATGAAATACAAAAATTTGCCGACTATGTTGAAAGTAAATTAGTATTTGGAAGCAATATGAGAGCTAGTAAGGAATTTAGAAGCCATTTATGTAAGGTTTTAGTCAGAAGATCTATAAATAAGATAGGAGGTATGTAGACTATGGAGATTAAATTTTGGTTAAATGGAAAATTAATAAAAGACGATGTAGAGCCTGATACAGTTTTACTTGAATATGTCCGCAGCAAAGGGTGTATGAGCGTCAAAAGAGGATGTGAAACTGCAAACTGTGGTCTATGTACAGTTTGGGTAGACAACAAGCCTGTGCTTTCATGTGCAACTCTTGCAGTACAGGTAAACAATAAAAAAGTCACAACACTTGAAGGTGTTCAAGATAGAGCTAGAGATTTTGGAACATTTTTGGCTAAAGAGGGAGCTGAACAATGCGGTTATTGCTCTCCAGGATTTATAATGAACGTCTTAGCTATGGAGGATGAATTAGAAAATCCTACAGAGAGGGAAATAAAAGAATACCTAGCAGGTAATCTATGTAGATGTACAGGATATCAAGGACAACTTAGAGCTATTAAAAAATATCTAGCTAGAAATAAGGAGGCGTAAAAATGAAGTATGTAAATAAATCTGTTATGAAAAAGGACGCTATGGCTTTAGTTACAGGTAAGCCTGTATATACTGATGATATAGCGCCAAAGGATGCTCTTGTGGTAAAGGTACTTCGTTCACCTCATGCCCACGCACTTATAAAAAACGTAAAAAAGGATATAGCTCTTAAGGTTCCTGGAATAGAAGGTATATATACTTGGGAGGACGTTCCAGACACTAGATTTACTACTGCTGGACAAACTTATCCAGAGCTAAGTCCGTATGATAGAAAAATTCTAGACAATAGAGTTAGATATGTGGGAGATGCCGTTGCAATAGTAGCTGGAGAAAACGAAAAATGCGTAGATAAGGCATTAAAAATGATAAAGGTAGATTATGAAGTATTAGAGCCTTTGATGGATTTTACAAAAGCATTAGATAACGACATAATAGTTCACCCTGAAGACGATTGGAGCGTTAAATTACCTGTAAGTCCTGATGTAAAGAGAAATTTAATATGCCACGATGTAATAGCAGAGGGCGATTTAGAAGCTGAATTTGAAAAATGCGACTATGTAATAGAGGAGACATTTTTAACTAAAGCAAATCAACAGACAATGATGGAGACTTTTAGAGCTTATACATATATGGATGCATTTGGCAGATTAGTATGTGTTGCATCTACACAGGTACCATTCCATGTTAGAAGAATACTATCTCATGCTTTAGATATACCTAAATCAAAAATAAGAATAATAAAACCTAGAATAGGTGGAGGATTCGGTGCAAAGCAAAGTGTCGTATGCGAAATATTCCCAGCATTTGTAACTTACAAAACTGGAAAACCAGCTAAAATAGTGTACTCTCGTCAAGAAAGTACAGTAGCATCAAGCGGTAGACACCAAATGCAGGTAACTGTAAAATTAGGTGCAGATAAAGAAGGAAATCTAAGAGCTGCATCACTTTATACATTGTCAAATGCAGGTGCGTTTGGAGACCATACACCTACTACTATAACTCTAACTGGACATAAGTCTCTACCACTTTATACAAGCAATATAAAGGCGTTTAAATTCGAATTTGACGGTGTATATACAAATACTATACCTACAGGTGCCTACAGAGGATATGGAGCTACACAAGGCGTATATGCATTAGAGGTTACAATGGACAAGCTTGCGTTAAAAATGAACATGGATCCAGTAAAATTAAAAGAAAAAAATCTTATAAAGCAAGGCGACTACATGCCAGCATACCATGGAGAAACTGCAAATTCATGTACACTTGATAAATGTGTAGATAAAGTCAAGGAAATGATAAATTGGTATGAAAAATATCCATGCAAACAAGTTTCAGATAGTAAAGTAAGATCAGTGGGGCTAGCTGTTGCAATGCAGGGTTCTGCTATAAGCTTTGTAGACGTAGCTAGTGTAAGAATATCTGTAAATGACGACGGATTCTATTCAATGATGGTAGGAGCTACAGATATGGGTACAGGCTGCGATACAATACTAGCTCAAATGGCAGCAGAATGCTTGGATACTGATATAGACAATATAACAGTTTATGGAGTAGATACAGATGTATCTCCATACGATTCAGGTTCTTATGCATCTAGTACAACTTATTTGACAGGGAAGGCAACTATAAAAACTTGTGAAATGCTTAGAAAACAAATAATAGAAGCAGGTGCTGAGATGCTAGAATTAAATCCTGAGGATGTAGATTTTGATGGACAAAAGGTTTATTCTATAGTTTCAGAAAAAGAAATATCTCTAAAGGACATAGCAAACAACGTTATGTGCTACAGCAACCATACTTTAACAGCTTCAGCTAAGGAAAAAACACCTATTTCACCACCACCATATATGGCAGCAGCAGTTGAAATAGAATTAGATAAAGAAACAGGACACATAGATATACTAGATTATGTGGCATGTGTAGACTGCGGAACAGTAATAAATCCAGCTCTTGCTACTATACAAACTGAAGGAGGTATAGTTCAAGGTATAGGTATGGCTTTATATGAAGATATAAAATACGACAAAAATGGAAGAATGATAAACGACTCATTTATGCAATATAAAATACCTACAAGACTTGATATGGGTAACTTAAGAGTAGAATTTGAAAGTAGCTACGAGCCAACAGGACCATTTGGAGCTAAATCAATAGGAGAATTAGTTATAAATACTCCATCTCCAGCTCTATGTCAAGCTATATACAATGCGACAGGTATTTGGTTTAATGAGCTTCCTATGACTAGTGAAAAAATAGCTATGGGAATACTAGAAAAAGAACTAGAAAACAAATAAGATTTTTTAGCTATTGAAAGGAAGAAATTATGTTAAGTGTAATAGTTTTAGCTTCTGGAAATAGTAAGAGATTTAAAGGAAATAAATTGTTATATGAAATAGATGGTAAACCTATGTATTTGTACACAGTAGAAAAATTGATAAATTTAAAGAAAAAATGTAAATATATAGGAGAGATAATATTTGTCACAAAATATCAAAAAATAATAAATGATTTAAAAAATAAAGATATAAAAGTCGTAAAAAACAAAAATAGTGAATTTGGAATATCCCAGTCTATAAAGCTGGGAGTTTCAAATTCCAATAACAATTGTTATATGTTTATAGTCTGTGATCAGCCTTATATAACAGAGGATACCCTAGACAGATTTATAGATGGATTTATAAAAAGCGGCAAAAATCTAGGTTGTGTAAGTAGTGGCGGTGTTCTTTTAAATCCAACTATTTTCACGAAAAAATATAAAGACGATTTGATGAATTTAGAAGGCGATAAGGGTGGAAAAAAGATAATTTTAAATAATTTAGAGGACTTGTTTGTATTTGAGGTTTATGATAAAAAAGAGTTAATCGATATAGATTACAAGGAGCAGTTGGAGGATTGATTCGTAGATGAAAATTTATTCTTATAAAGACGATCAAATAATAGAAAATAACAGCTTGATAGAAGCTCTAGAAATAGATATACAAAAGGACAAGATAATAACAATAGTAGGTGCCGGAGGAAAGACGAGCACGATGTTTAGATTGGGAGAGGAGATATCTAATTTAAATAGAAAGACAATTGTAACTACAACTACACATATGGCATTAGAGGAGGACTTTGTTTTAGTAGAAGACGAATGCGATTTAAAGAAAATTGAGCAAATTTTAGAGACTAGCAATTTAATCAAAATAGGTAAAAAAGAAAGCGATTATAAGATAAAATGCTTAGATTTTGATTTACTACAAAAAGCTATTTCTATCTGTGATAATGTACTTATAGAAGGCGATGGTTCTAAGAGACTGCCTCTTAAGGTGCCTAGAGAAAATGAACCGGTGATAATCAAAAGTACGAATTTAGTGATTGGAATTATAGGAATTGACTGCTTAGGTAAAAAAATAAAAGATGTATGTCATAGACCAGACTCAGTGGCAAATTTTCTACAAAAAAGTGTAGATGAAAATATAGAAATTGAAGATATAGTCAAAATAGCTACAAGTAAAAAAGGACTTAAAAAAGATGTAAACTGTAAATATAAAGTAGTAATAAATAAAGTAGATAGTGAAAAATATTTAGGAAAATGTAAAAAAATAGCTGATTTATGTCAAAATTTTGATATAAATGTAATTTTTACAAGTTATAAAAATATATAATTAAATAGAGATTGAAAGGAAAATAATTATGGATAATATAGTCGTAGTTCGTGGAGCGGGAGATTTGGCAACAGGAGTTATTCATAAATTAAATAGATGTAATATAAAGGTAATAGCGCTTGAAACAAGCCATCCCACTGCTATAAGAAGAACTGTATCATTTTGCAATGCAGTATTTGAAGGTGAGATGGAGGTAGAAGGTGTCAAGTGCAAATTGACAGACAATATAGATGATATGCACTCTCTTTTAGGAGAAGGATATGTTCCGCTTTTTGTAGATCAAAGCTGCGAAATCTTAAAGCAAATAAAACCAGTAGCTTTGGTAGATGCAATAATAGCTAAAAAAAATATCGGAACTAAAATAGATATGGCTCCTGTCACAATAGCTCTAGGACCTGGATTTGAAGTTGGAAAAGATGTAGATGCCGTAATAGAGACAAAGAGAGGACACAATTTAGGAAGGATTATATACGAGGGATTTGCAGAGAAGGATACTGGGATTCCTGGAAATATAAAAGGGTATTCAAAGGAGAGGGTAATCCATTCTCCAGCAGAAGGAATCATAGATAATATAAGCGAAATTGGCGATTATGTCGAAAAAAATCAAGTCATAGCTAAAGTAAACGGACAAAATATATATGCAACACTAGATGGAATTTTAAGAGGTATAATTTACGATAAATCCTATGTCAAAAAAGGGCTTAAAATAGCCGACATTGACCCTAGAAAAGAAGAATTGCAAAATTGCTATAAAATATCGGATAAAGCTAGATGTATAGCTGGAGGAGTTTTAGAAGCATTATTGAGTATGTGCTGTAAAAAGGGTATAGACTTGTGGAAATAATAAATCTTGACTATTCCAATCAAAAATATAAAATTTATTGAAATTTCAGCTTTTGTCTAATATACTATTTATTATAGAGATATTTAATTTGTCTAAAATCCTGACAAATTTAAAAATTTTAGTAAAGAAGGTGTAAAGATGAGCGCTGAAATATACAAAAAAGTATTAGAAGATCTAAATAAGGGCGAAGAAGTAGCCATTGTAACAAAATACAATTTAAAAAGTAAGAAAATTGAAAAAAATGCGTATAAATTCGATGAATTAGATGAAGAAACTCAAAAATACGCAAATGAAGCTAAGGAAAAGAACCTTATAAAAAATATTCAAATCGATGAAGATCAAAATATGCTGATTGAGGTTTTTAAAAGAGAGAGCAGGCTGATTGTATTAGGTGCAGGACATGTAGGATATCATCTTTGCCAGTTTGCATCTAAAGTCGGTTTTAACGTAACTGTTGCAGACGACAGACCTTATTTTGCTAATAAAGGAAGATTTGGCGAAAATATAAACGTAATATGTGATTCATTTGAAAATATATTCAAGATTTTAAATATAAACGAAGACGATTTCGTAGTAATAGTAACAAGAGGTCATAGATATGATAAATTCTGTTTGCAACATATTTTACCGCTAGATGAATTGAGATATCTAGGTATGATAGGCTCAAGAAGAAGAGTAAAAATGATGAAACAGGAATTAATAGAAGAGGGCTATTCTAAGGAAAAGCTAGCAAATATTTACACTCCAATAGGTTTAGAAATAGGAGCTGTAACTCCTGAAGAGATAGCTATAGCTATATTAGCTGAGCTTATAAAGGTCAAGAGACTTGGCGGCGTTAGAGACGAAAAGAAATCCTCAAAACCAAATAATTCTTCAGAAATAAACAAAGAGGTCATAGAAGCTTTGGCTACAATTGAAAACCAAAAGATGACTCTTGTAACTGTAATATCTACAAAGGGATCTACCCCTCGAAAAGCTGGAAGCAAGATGATAGTGTACGATAGTGGACATATAATAGGGACAATCGGTGGAGGATGTGCAGAGGCTAAAATAATAGTAGATGCAGCAAATATGGCAGGTACAGATGATTTTAAGGTAGAGCTTATAGATATGAGAGGAGAAGCAGCTGAAGAAGAAGGTATGGTATGCGGAGGAATAATGACCGTATTATTAGAAGGAATTTAATTTATAGTCCATAGTAGTTTTAATCGATTCTACTATGGATTTTTTTAGTTAGATTTTGATTTAAAAACAGTTAAAAAAGAAAAAACATCAAAAAAATTTAAAAAAATTGTTACAAAAAAATTACAAAAATGAAAAAAACTGTACCTATTGAAAATACTAGCTTTAAATGCATTTTTAACCTAAATGAAAAATTACAAAAAAGTAACAACGATGTAACTTTTTTTAAAAAGGGGGTTTTAAAAGTTACTAAAATGTAATATTATATAAATATAATTAAAATTTAGGGGGAAAATTTATGATTAAAAAATTTGCGAAAACTACGGCTATAATAAGTGCATTTATAGTTATGTTAGGAGTAACAACTCCAATCGATGCTGCAAGTTGCGAAAAAGGTACAGTTACAGCAAGTTCCTTAAATGTAAGAAGCGGTGCTTCTACAAAATACAGAAAAATAGGCTCATTAGAAAAAGGAAATACAGTTAATATATACGACGCAAAAGATGGATGGTATAAAATAAAATACGATGGAGCTAATGGATGGGTAAGTCAAAAATACGTATCTAAAGCTTCACAAGCTTCATCTACTACAACTACTAAAAAAGGAACAGTTACAGCTAATTCTTTAAATGTAAGAAGTGGAGCTTCTACAAGCTATAAGAAAATAGGTTCACTTAAAAAAGGCGCTAAGGTCACTATATATCAAACAAAAAACGGTTGGTATAAAATAAAATACAATGGAAAATACGGTTGGGTAAGTAAAAAATACGTATCTACAGGAACAACATCTTCAAGTCAAGAGACTGTAAAAGGATATAAAGTTCAAAAATCTCTTAAAGTAAGAGCCGTTGCATATACAGGTGGTGGATATACAGCACTTGGAACAAAAGCTAGATATGGAGTTATAGCAGTAGATCCAAAGGTAATACCATACAGAACAAAAGTTTACATAAAAGAGCTTGACAAAGTCTTCGTAGCAGAAGATTGTGGAGGCGGAATAAAAGGAAATATAATAGATATTTACATGAATAGCGAATCACAATGTAGAAATTGGGGTTCTAGAAATATAACAATACAATTATTAAAATAGCCAAGTTGGGTGTGCTTTAAAAGCACACCTTTTTCGTTTTATAATTTTATTTTAATTTTAATCAAAGCCTTATAAAATTAAAATAAAATTATAAAATTGTGATAGAATATATATATAGCTTATATGATAAAAGCTAATTTTTCCTATGCATTATAATGAAGGGGTGATTTTATGGAAAGAATAATATCAAATAATTTTGTTAGAGATTTGGAAGACGGAGTTTTAAGAAACATCTTAAAATACGTAAAATCGGATACTACATTGGCTATGGAGATTAGAAAGGATTGTATAAATATTTACTATAGAGGTGGAAGCCTTCTAAAAATCAAAGAAGCAGGAGAAAATTTATATAACGGTTATTTTGATAAAAATTATATAAAATCAGAAAACAGCCAAGGTGTAGTAGTTGAATGTATAACTGGAATCGACAGCGTATCTAAGGCAAATAAATTAATCGACTATATACCTAAAATAAAACAACAAATGGATTTGTGGATGAAGATAGAAATGCCAGATGGTGGTGAGAGAGAATATAAGCATATTGTGGCCAAAGAAAATAATTACGGCCTTATCGGTAAGGAAAGCGATTACTTTATAGGCGATATAGAATACAGGGGATGTCTAAATAATTACTTATTTGATATGGTAGGTGTTAAATGGAGTGTAGATAATACAAATACTAATAATTTAGATTTGGCTTTATTTAAAATGTACTACGGAGATAACCATTTAAAGACACCAGAAGATATTTTAAGCAATTTAAGTGATATAATAGACTTCTTGTATAATGAAGAGTACCTAAACCACTTAAAAGACGATTTAAAGGAAATATACAAGGTTAAAACAATGCTAGGTCTTTTATATCCATATGAAGAATTAAATATTGATTTCTCTGATAAAATAGAAATCGTATACATATTTGGAAATCAAAGCAATGTAGACGACAAATTGAAAGATACATTGTTTAAAATAAAGAATTCTGAACAATATAAAAAAATATCAGATATAGCAGATATAAAGATAGCTACATCGTCTTTTATGGGATATGGATTATATGAAAAAAATATGATCGATATCGACAAGGCTATTGAATTATTGTAATTTATTTGTAAATTAGTAACTAAATTTACAGTAAAATCATAATATATATAAAATGATTTTGGTTAGCTAAATCATAGGAGTTGAGTGTATATTATGAAAAAAATTACAGGTCCTATAGCAGATGTTGGCAAGGAGCTTATAAATGGCGTTGGCTCCATAGGTAAAGAGGTCATAAATGGAGTAGGGACAATAGGCAAAGATGTTTTAGATGGAGTTGGTTCTATCGCCAAAGAAACTCTGCAAACAGGAAAAAACGTAGGAAAAGCAGTAAAAAATAATGTGAAAAAATAAATACAAAAAAGAGAAATGAACATTAATTTAGTCATTTCTCTTTTTTAATTATTTTTTTATATATTCATTTCCATTTATTATCAAAGAAGTTGGAGAGTCATTTTTTAAAATTAAATCGTAATTGATCTTTCCTTCATTAGGAACATCAAAATACCCTCGAGCATATACTAGATTTCCATTTTTATGTAATTCAGATACGGTTACGCTATAACCACTATTTGTGTATTTTCCGACAACTCTTTTTACTATTGATTTATAAGTAGAGCTCTCAGTAGCTCCTATTTTAGCGCTTTCAGCTACAAATGTGTTAGAAGTAGTTTGACTATATGATTTTTGCTTCATAGCTGTTGTAGCAAACATAAGTAAAAATAAAGTTACAATTACAATTAAAAAAACCCTTTTTTTGATTTTATCGATATTTAAGTTATTTTCTTTTTTGGTATGATTTTTTTTGAATTTTAGTCGTTTATAACTTGAGAATGAAATAATTTTATCGTTTTTTTCTCTAATTTTTTTATTATTAACGTTAAAACAATTATTGTCTTTGTTGTTTTCAAACTCTTTTTTCTTTTCTATGAAGAGTATTGTTTTATTTGCATTAGAGTTTCTCATCCTGTTGCCCCCTTATATCCCCTTTTTTATATGATACTATATTTTATGTTAAATGCACAATAAAAAAGTCTCCATTTTTAAGATTATTAATCAATGTAGACTTTTTTAAAAATTATTCAACTTCTTTTTTGGAAATACTTGTTTTTACAAGAACAGAAGGTATTTTACCAAGTTTGCCAGTTAAGCTATTTATTTCATCTAATTCTCCAACTACGACAATACTTATAACTGAGATATTTTCAACTTCACAAGGTATACCCATTCTACCTCTAATTATGTGTTTATATTTTGATAAGATATAATTAAATTGTTGTTGACTTATATCTGGCTCTTCAAGTATCGCGCTAATAACGGCTACTCTTCTCATATAAGCTCCTCCTAACTACTTTTCATATTAGAGTGTTTTTGGCTGGTATATGTAAATTGTAGTATTAAAATTATAAAAAGTCCATAAATAAAATAGTATAAAATTTTATAATTCTCTAAAAAAAAACAAAAAACTATTGAAATCGAACTAATGTTTGATGTATAATCTAACTATAGAACACGTGTTTGGAATTATAGAATAAATAATGTGAATATTTTTAAATATAATTAATATAATGTAATAAAATTTTAATTGAGGAGTGATTAAAATGACTGTAGCATACGAAAGAAAATTAGAAGAAATAACTTACTTAAACTTACAAAAGGGTGAAGTTACATTGATGCAATTAAATGAAATATACAATAGATTTGGTTTTATATTTATAGGAAGTGCTGGCAAATTTAAAGGGATAAAGAAGGAAAAGAAAAACTAAAAATTGTATATGTTTAAAATAAAAGCCTATTACAATAAAAATAGGTTTTTATTTTTGTAAATTTAAATTTTAGTAACAAAATGGTTACATTTATTTTATTTTATTGTTTTAATTTAACAATTAAAATATAATCTAAGAGTACATAGAAATGGGGTGAAGGTAAAAATGAGCGAGAATACAACTGTAAAAGAGGAAAATAATAAGAGTTTTTTTAAAAACAAAAGGAATGTATTTTTAATAATAGCGGCAGCAATAATAATTGTTTTTGTAGGTGGTTTAAATTATTTTACATCTAAATATTTATATAATGGAAAAATTGGACAAAATATTTATATAGAGGATGTAGAGGTATCTAATTTGACAAAACAAGAGGCTTTAGACATAGTAAATGCTAAATATCCTATGAAGGATTTAACATTATCCTATGATAACAAGGATTATAAGGTAACACCAGAAGATGTAGATTTATCTTATAATACAAAAGAGGTTGTGGAGGATGCATATAATCTAACTAGAGAAAATTCATATTTTTCTAATGTGATGAGTTATATCAATGCAAAATTCGGAGGGAAGGATTATACTATAAAGGCGTCTTTTGATGAAAAAAAATTAGATAAAAAAATTAAATCAGTATCTAAAAAAATAAACAAAAAATATCAAAATGCTTCTATTACAGTTTCATCTGGAATAACTGTTCATGAATCAAAAACAGGTCTTAAATGTGACGATGAAGCTAATAAAAAATCTATTAAAAAAGCATACTCTGATAAATCATATGAAAAAATAGCTTTAAAGGTAGATGTTACACAACCAAAAATAAAAACTGAAGATATAGAATGTATAGATTCTATGCTTGCTTCTTATTCGACTAGCTTTAACGCTTATCAATATGAAAGATCTTACAATATAGCTTTAGCTCTATCTAGATGTAATGGCACTATAGTGATGCCAGGAGAGACTTTCTCTTACAATGATTCTACAGGTCCAAGAGTGCTTAGCAATGGATTTAAAAATGCATCAGTTATATTAGCAGGACAATATCAAGATGCTCCAGGTGGAGGAGTTTGCCAAGGCTCTACTACTTTATTTAATGCAGTACTTTTATCAGGACTAGAAATAAAACAAGTTCAAAATCACAGCAAAACAGCAGCTTATGTTCCTAGAGGTAGAGATGCTATGGTAAATGATGGAGACAGTGATTTCAAATTTAAAAATAATTTCGATCATCCAGTTTACGTATCTTGCTATGCAGGAGGAGGAACAGCTAGTGCAAGTATATACGGCTGCTCTAAGGATAAAGTAGGAGTTAGCATAAAAACTAATTATTTTACATATAATGGTCTTCCAGGTGCAAAAACTTATAGAACAATAACTAAAAATGGAAAATCAAAGACAACTCATATATATACAGCTGTTTATCAAGAATAAATGTTAACTTTAAATTAAAAAGGCAAACTCGTTTTAGGTTTGTCTTTTTTTGTGATATAATATGTTGAAGTTAATTTTGAAGGCGGTAGATAAAGTGTTGATTATAGATAATAGATATGAAATTTACGATCAGGAAGAGGAAAGTTTAAAAATAGATGAGCTTTATAAAGCAAAAGATTTACAGCTTGATTTATTTGTATATATAAAAATACTTGAAAATAATAGAAATGTTAAAGATGATTTTATACCAGATTTAATAGATGAATCTACTATGATTTTGTCGATTGGCTCAAATAATATAGCTAAAATTTTAGATATTGGGGAATATAAATCTTTATATTATATAGTCAGTGAGTATTTTGAAGGTGTAAAGCTATATGACTTTGTAAACGATTTTAATTTAAGAGTAAAGGATATACTTTTTATAGGTAAACAAATTGTAGGTGCAATGAAAAATTGCGATGAAAAAAAATTGTACCATGGAGGTCTTAGACTAGATAATATTTTAGTAGGTAAAGATCTCGATATAAAAATCTACGACTTAGGTATAACTAAAGCAAATGGTGGAGTTAATATAAGAATGAACGACAATATATCGTTTTTATGCCCGCACCAATTGAATATAAATTATACAGATAGAGAGAGCGATTTTTTCTCTATAGGTATTATACTGTATTATTGTGTATTTAAAAAAATGCCATTTGAAATAGGAAATACAGACCTTAAAATGCTTAGAAATATAGACAAAGGAATTAAAATAGATCAAGATAAAGTTACAGTTTTAAATGAAGGTCTAGTACATATTATAAAAAAATTATTAGATAGAAAGGATAAATACCAAAGCTACAATGAAATTTTAATAGATTTAACAGAATTAATGTATGTAAAAGCTGATATTGTTAAAAATAATTATGTACATTTAGATGAAGATATTAATTATAATAAAAAAAGTAAAAAGGACAATTCTTTTATGATAAAATTTATATCAATAATTATGTGCATTATTATTTTAATAATGATAATCTTATAACATATAAGAAATTTACAGTCTTATAACTATTTGACGAGAAAGGGAGGAAGAAATGAAAATAAACTGGAACAGTAAATATAATACTATAGCTGTGTATACCTTAATTGTTATATGCTTGAGTACTATATTTTACCTTTTTGCATCACAGATAGGTTCATTTAGTGCCAAAATATATTTTTTAATTTCTATAATGAATCCATTTATTATTGGTTTTATATTGGCATATCTATTGAATTTTATACTAAAATTTTATGAGGAAAGACTTTTGACAAATATAAAATCTTTTAACAAAATTAAAAAAAAGAGAAAGAGATTTATAGGTATAGCACTTACATATTTGACATTTGGAGTACTTTTTTATCTATGTATACATTTTGTATTGCCACAGCTTACTGAGAGTATAGTAGGTATAGTAAATCAAATTCCTATATATGTTGAGGATGTGAGAAATCTTACTCAAGATCTTATTAAGGATTTACATGTAAACGAACAGATGGCTAATTTTATGGAAAATAAATTAAATGAATTAGTTACAAAAGCAATAACCTTTATAAGTGAAATAATGCCACTTATAGCTGATGTAATAATGAAGCTACTATCTAGTATTTGGAATATAGTATTAGGCCTTATAGTGTCTGTATACTTATTATTAGATAAAGAAAAGTTCTATGCTATATCTAAAAAAATAGTATGTGCAATGTTTAGTAAAAAGACTGCCGATAGAATTTTTGAATTGACTTACAGAAGCAATAACACTTTTGGTAGATTTTTAAGTGGTAAAATTATAGATTCAGCTATAATAGGTGTGATAAGTTTTATACTATTTACAATAGCTAAGATGCCTTATGTAGTTTTGATATCTGTAATAGTAGGTATTACAAACATAATACCATTTTTCGGACCATTTATAGGCGCAGTGCCTTGCTTCGTGCTTATATTGTTTGAATCTCCAATGAAAGCACTGATATTTTTAGCGTTGATATTCTTCATACAACAGCTTGATGGAAATGTGATAGGACCTAAGATATTAGGAGATTCTATCGGAATTTCAGCATTCTGGATATTATTTTCAATATTAGTAGCAGGAGAAATATTCGGATTTATGGGCATGATAATAGGTGTTCCACTATTTGCCGTTATATACTCTATAATCAAAGAAAATATAGAATACAGATTAAAAGAAAAAAATCTACCTACAGATACGAAGGATTATATGTAGATTAATAAAAGAACTCACATAGATAAAGAAATTTTTCTTCATGTGAGTTCTTTTTTTCGTATAAATATGGTCAATATTATTGTTAAAATCTGTAAAAAAGGTATAATTAAATAATGTGAACGTAATATTGGAGGTGATAAATTTGACGATAGAGGAAAGTATAAGTAAATTAAAAATTAATTTGATAAGAAAAAGACCTTTTTACGGTGTGATTTTGATGAAATTAAACGAGCTTAGAGAAAGTGATTCGACAGATATTGTCTGTACAGATGGTAGTACAATTTTTTATAATAGAGAATATATGGAAAATTTAACTGAGAGCGAAAGAAATTTTTATCTACTACATCAACTTTATCACTGTATTTTTATGCATCCAACGAGAATGGTAAACAAGGACAGCAAAATAGCAAATATAGCTGCAGATTATTTAGTTAACTACTATATAGATATGGAAAAGGAAGAATTTAGAAGAAATCAAATTATGATTTCTCCTCCAAAGGACGCCTTGATGGTAGAGAGTAGAGAAGATAAAGAGATGCTAGAAAAATTATCATTTGAGCAGTTATATGAGATAATATATAAGCAGAGCAAAAAACAAAAAGACAATACAGAAATAGACGACAACAGCAGCGGTCAAAATGGCGGTGGTCTCGGCAAAAATATAGATTTTCAAAATATCAAAGAAGATATAATGAGACCTAAAAATGTCCAAAAGACATCGTCAAATATGAGAAGAATAATACAAGAGAGCATCATAACTAATAAAATGCAGGGAAATAAATCGATGGGAGATATGCCTGGGAACTTATTTAGAAGAATAGAGGATTTGATAGGGACTAGACTTCCATGGCATAAATATTTGAGAAGATATTTGAGCAATATAGCTTCTGATGACTTGTCTTTTGATACTCCTGATAAAAACCATATATACAGGGATTTAATACTTCCAGGAGTTTACGAGGATGAGGAAAAGCTAGAGGATATATTATTTGTAATAGATACATCTGGTTCTATTTCAGATGACGATTTGAAGAATTTCATGTCTCAAGCATACGATGTGTGCAAGGACTTTAACGCCACAGGTAAAGTAATATTTTTTGACAGTATAGTACAGGATGTCTTCGAAATTGATAAGGATAATTTTGATAAGGCAAGACCAGCTGGAGGAGAGGGAACAAATGTCGATAGCGCACTAGGCTATATAAGAGATGAAAAATTAAAATATATATGTGCTATAGTTTTGACAGATGGATATTTTCCAAGACCAAATGTCTTAATTAGAAATGTGATTTGGTGTCTTACACAAGACGGCACTACTGATAATATAGAAGGTTATAAGGGATCTAAAATAATAAAAATGTAAGAAAATATGTTATAAAAATTTAAATAAAGGGGTTATAATATGTCTACTATAAACATAGAACAATTTGAAAAAATAGTTGAATTTAATATCGATAATAATATAAAGAGAGCTATTTTAGGACTTGGCTCTTCAGGTATAGGAAAATCTGCTGTAATCAAACAAATAGCAGATAGAAAAGGTATGGGATTAATAGATTTAAGACTTTTACTATATACAGAAACAGACTTAAAGGGTATCCCATTCCCTAATGAAGACAAAACTAGAACAAAATGGTTGCCAAATGATATCTTACCAAATGTCGAAAAGGACGGAGAAAAGGGAATTCTTTTAATTGAAGAGCTTACATCAGCTCCTAAGAGAGTTCAAGCTGCGGCATACCAATTAATTCAAGATAGAAAATTAGGAGAGTACGTACTTCCTGATGGTTGGTTTATCGTGGCTCTAGGTAATAGAGAGGACGACAACGGAGTATTTGTTCAAATGCCATCACCTCTTGCAAATAGATTTGAAATACACGACATAGGATACGATCTAGATATATGGAAGAAAAATTTCGCTTATAAAAACGGTATAAATCCTTTTGTAATAAGCTACTTGAACTTCAAACCAGGTGCTTTACATAACTTTGTGCCAGACAGCACATCTATGATATTCGCTTCACCTAGAACATGGCATGCAGTAAGCGACATATTAAATGCAAATGTATTTGATTTTGACGATGATATATTGAGATATAAAATCGAAGGTAATGTAGGTGAAATCGAATGTAATAGCTTTTTACAATTCTGCAAATTAAAAGATGAGCTTGTAAGTGTAGACGATATATTAAGCGGTGTAGAGGTCGAGGTTCCATCAGAACACGATAAAATATATCTACTAATCGGTAGTGTAATATCTAGATTAGAAGCTTTAAGACAAATAGATGATATAGACGATGTAGATGAAGATTTGCTAGATAAATTTTCAAATGCAATTAATTTCTTCTTGAAATTAAAACCTGAGTTTACAGTTTTAGCGCTTAAGGATTTAGTTTCATTAAATAAGAAACTAGTTAAGGGATTATTTATAGAGGAATTAGACAACGATGATATAATAGATTTTATTACAGAAAACGACTATATATTTGAATAATTTAGAAGGTGGATTATGGATAAAAAAGAACATATTGAAAGTGTAATTTTGGATTTTAGTAATACATTGAGTAACTTGTTCGATGAATATGAATTAGATATAACGTTGCCTATTGAAAAATGTCTTTCAACTGTGAGTATTAAGGATATCGTACCTACTCAGGAGGACACAATTTTCAATCAGCTAGACAGCATTTATCATAAGAGAATAAAGGAATTATTTTATACTTTAAAAAAGGTAGAGAGACTTGGAAATCCCAAAATTTATTACTACAAAAATAACGATATAAAGGTCACATCTTCTTTAATTGATAATTATAGATTAAATGGTGAGGTAGATAATTTATATACCTTTAAGACTAGCTATTTATCTAGATTAAAGGCGTTTTTAGAAGGTTTATCTCCTGTTAAATACATACAGTATTTAGTAGATATTGAGGGCTTGATTTTAGAATTAGGTGAGCCTAAAGTGACTATAGATGGTGCTAATATAATTTTAAGATATCCATTTGATGTTGAAAATATAGATGAAACTGTAGATCTTATAAAAAATGCATTTAAAAATTACAAAATGGAAGCTCTATCTTGCGTAGTAGTTTTAAGACAAAGTGAAAATGATATTTATGTCCCAGGAAAATATGAAAATTATTATTTTCCAGAATGCTTTAAGGATGCGTTAGATGATTTAGAAATTTTGAGCTTATTCAAATCAAAGACTGTTGAAATTATAATAGATGGAAAATTTGAAACTTTGTATTATTTTAGCGCCTATGAATATATGAACAATAAGACTAATAGACCTTATTGCTATATATATATTAAGGACAACAGACTTTTTGACTTGGAAAAATCTAAAATAATTAATAAGTTACTAAAATTACAAGATAATTTGGAAGTAGGAATTTAAAATGGTTAATACAGATAGTTTAATTAATAGAATATATGAAAGAATTGAACAATTAAAAGAGAAAAACATATTGGTTGAAGTAAAAATGCCTATAGATGAAAAGCATAAATTTTCTACATACAGTACTCATGAGCTTAATTCTGTTTCTTATAAAGTCATTTATGCTCCTAAAAATATAGTTTTATATGAAGATGAGTATTATATAAACTTTTTTCTAAATTACTTAATAAACTTAAATACTAAAAGCGATAAGATAAATTATCTTTTAGAAAATATAACAGAGGATACATATGTGAGCTTGGGAATGGTGGATTATAATAGTTATTTCCATTTTACTAAGGATAAGGTGATAATAAATATAGATAGCTTTTCTGAGTCTACAGAAAAATTTAAAAAGCTCATAAATATATACGACAAAGATCCTAAAACATTTATAAGAAATGTTGTCAATAATTCTCTTACAAATGAGTTTAATGACCTTATGAGAAAGGGAAAGATGAGATTTTTTAATTCCACTATTTTTAACGTAAAGGTAAAAGGTAAAAAATATGCAGTATTTACAACATCTAATGCACAGGAAAAAATAATGTATATATTAGATGAAGACAACAATTATATAGATATATTAGACGATAGATATTCAAAAATACTTAAAAAATTATCTTTGATAAATAGCCTTTAAAATTGAGATAGGGAGGAATTTTATGTATTATATAAATAAAACTTTTTTGTATTCTAAAAAAAATATCGCAGGGTTTGAGATATTAGATAACGAGGATAAGGATTTTAGATTGTTGTTACATGTGGATGAAACGATTGATTTTATAAAAAAACATGGAAATAGAATTTATAATGCAGTAGTCTACGAAAGTGGAAAAGATAATTTTGGAAGAGCTATTTACGATATAAAAGCAGATGGAGAGCATCTAAAGGATTTAAAGGATAGAGATATTATTTTTAATTTGGCCATAATATTTAACGATAGAAGCACTTACTATGAAGAGTATAAAGAGCTTTTTATGAAATATTTATGTGTTATGAATTTCTAATAATGAATAAAATGTGATAAATTGGAGAGAATATTTTTATAAAGAAATAGTATTGAGGCTGTGATCTTTATAAAGATATTCTTTTTTTTGTGGTGTAGTATTAAAGAGGGTCTAAATTTTATGAATTGTAACTGGAAATCTAAAGGCGATAAAGTTTGCAGTAGATATATAAGATCTGGAGAAGTTTGTGTTTTTCATAAGAAAAATAAAACTAAAAGGGAGAAAATACTCTTTAAACATTATTTAAAAAAGGAGAGGATAGCGAATTTCGTAGGTTTTTTATTCGAGGAGGACTTTGTCGTTAAGGATTTAGTAGACTACGATTACAATTATTTGAGGTTTGAAGAGTGTATTTTCTATAAAAAGGCTGATTTTTCGGATTTTGCGTTTAAAAAAAAGGTCGAAGTATTAAACTGCAGATTTTTAGATCAGGTGTTGTTTTCTAATTCTGAATTTAATGACGATTTAATTATTAAAAAAAATTATTTTAATCAACAGATAATAGACCAAAAGATATTTAAGCATACAAGTATAAATGGTCAAAGCTTTGAATTAATTGGAAATATTAATTTCCCTAGGTTAGACGGTATAGTATTTTCTAAAGAGAGCAAATTCATATTGAGGGATTGCCAATACGATATCCAAAATAGCTATATAGGCAAAATCAATTATACTATAGCTCAGATACAGGCTGAGCGAATTCACGATACTAAAAATATAGGATATTATAACTACTACGAGAGAAAATACAGCAATAATACTATCAATAGAAAAGATTTTAGAAATTACTCTGAGTATTTACTATCTAAAATACTAAATTATATAGCTCGAGAATTTATGGGATATGGAGAGCATCTCAGCAAGCTATTTTTTTATATCATATCGATAATAAGTGTATTTGCGATTTTGTATATGCTGATAGGTGTTACTAATTCATCAGGAGATATTGTGAGATTTGAATTTGAAAATATGAAGTCTTATTCGGTATTAGATGTGTTAAAGCTATATATAGAGTTTTGGTATTTTTCTCTTGTGACTTTTTCTACTGTTGGATTTGGAGATATGGCTATAAATGGAATTATAGGCAAGATTTTAGTTTGTGTAGAGGTTTTCATTGGAATTACTGTGCAGAGTACATGGGCAGCACTTATAATAAAGAGAATGTTTAGATAAGTTAATAATTGCTAGCTTTAAAATTTCTTCCTTGTGAAAAAATAAGAGCGTATTCATTATTACTGGGAAGGTGACAGCTTTGAAAAGTTTTATTTCAAAAATATTATTGGTATCTATGATTTTAAATATTTTTACATTTAATATTTGTCTAGCTTATGACAATATAGATTGCAACGATGTCGATATTTATTCAAAGGGATCCATATTGATAGACCAGCTTACAAATAGGACTCTATATCAAAAAAATCCAGATAAAAAGATGCCATTAGCTAGTTTGAGTAAGATGATGACATTTTTAATAGCTATAGAATCAATTGAAAATGGCAAGGTCAAAGAAGATGATTTAGTAGAAATAGATAAAGAAGCTGCAAAAGTTAGAGGATCTTCTTATAAGCTAAAGGAAGGAGAGAAGGTACCCTTAATAGAGCTTATGAACGGTCTGATGATTGTATCTGGAAATGATGCAGCTGTAGCTATCGCCAAATATATAGGAGGTAGTGTAGATAATTTTGTACAGATTATGAATAAAAGGACAAAAGAGCTAGGAATGAAAAATACCACTTTTGTAAACCCGAATGGTCTTCCTATTTATAGCTTAAAAGATCCAAAAATACCACCTATGGAAAACATATCTACACCGAGGGATATATCTATATTGGCTAAGTATATGTTTGATAATTATGAAAAGCAGGTTACATCTATAACGGATAAGCAGATTTATTCATATCCAGAGAGAAACTTTTGTAAAAACAATACAAATGTATTGCTCCAATTAATACCAGATGTCGATGGAGTAAAAACAGGGTATACTGGAAATGCTGGCTACTGTCTATGCTTTTCTATGAAGGTGTATAAAGGCAAAAACAAAAACGATATAGACAATAGATTAATAGGAGTTGTGTTAGGAACCAACCATAAGGACAAGAGGACAAAAGCTTCGCTATCTATGTTGAAATACGGCAAGGAGAATTTTGCTACAAAAAGCATTGTCAAAAAAGACGAGCTAATAGGTAAAAAGTATATATATGGAATAGATGAACTAGAGGTATGTTTAAAATCAGGTCAGGACTTATATATAATATGTAGAGAAGATGAGGATATAAAAAGTCAAATAACCATAAAAGAAATAACATATCCCGTAAAAAAAGGAGATATCTTAGGTATTATAAAATACTACGACTCTAGTGGAAACGAATTGGGTAAAATAGATATAGTCAGCGAAAATAATTTAGATAATGCTTCTTTTAAAACAAAATTGAAGATGTTTTTCAATAAGAAATAATTGTAAAGTATAAATTTTAAATCAATTTTGTAGCTGCATAACTCAATTTGAAGTTGAAATATAAATAATAAAAATATATTGAATTAAAATTATTGAAATTTGTTTTTTCCTATGATATACTACAAAAGGTGAAAAAATAAAAAATAAAAAAATACACACGAAAATGGGATCCTTAAAAGGTGCCAGCGATGGTCGATTAGGGAGTTGAACATTTCGGAGGTATAAAACCAGGAGGTAAAAATGGCAGTAATATCAATGAAACAATTATTAGAAGCTGGTGTTCACTTCGGACATCAAACAAGAAGATGGAACCCTAAAATGGCTAAATACATCTTCACAGAAAGAAACGGAATCTATATAATAGATTTACAAAAAACAGTTAAAAAAATCGAAGAAGCTTACAACTTCATGAAAGAAGTAGCTGAAAGTGGAAAACCAGTTTTATTCGTAGGAACTAAAAAACAAGCTCAAGAAGCTATAAAAGAAGAAGCTGAAAGATGCGGTATGTTCTACGTAAACGAAAGATGGTTAGGTGGTATGTTAACTAACTACAAAACTATCCAAACTAGAATCAAAAAATTAAGAGAATTAGAAAAAATGGAAGAAGATGGAACTTTTGATGTTCTTCCTAAAAAAGAAGTTATAAAATTAAATGCTTTAAAAGAAAAATTACAAAAGAACTTAAACGGTATAAAAGATATGCCTGAATTACCAGGTGCTATATTTGTAGTTGACCCAAGAAAAGAAAATATAGCTATACAAGAAGCAGCTAGATTAGGTATACCAGTAGTTGGTATAGTTGACACTAACTGTGACCCAGATGAATTAGATTACCCAATCCCAGGTAATGACGATGCTATAAGAGCTGTAAAATTAATAACTGGAGCAATGGCTACTGCAATAATCGAAGGAAGACAAGGTGCAGAAGAAGAAGTTGCTGAAGAAGAAGTAGAAGAAGTACAAGAATAATCTTTTAAGTAATTTTATTTAACTTTGAAATTAAGAGAAATTGTATTTATAAATACAATTTCTCAACTATGATAAAACTGAATGGTAAGGTTTCTCCTTGCCATTTTTAAAATAATAGGAGGAATTATAATTATGGCTAACGTAACTGCTAAGATGGTTAAAGAATTAAGAGATAGCACTGGAGCAGGAATGCTTGATTGTAAAAAAGCTTTAGTAGAAGCTGATGGAGATATGGATAAAGCTATCGATATATTAAGAGAAAAAGGTTTATCTAAAGCTGCTAAGAAAGCTGATAGAATAGCTGCTGAAGGTTTAGTAGCAATAAAAATAAGCGATGATAATACAAAAGCTACAGTAGTAGAAGTAAACTCAGAAACTGACTTCGTTGCTAAAAATGAAGATTTCAAAGCTTTCGTAGCTGATGCTGCTGATATGGCATTAAATACTACTGCTACAACTATAGAAGCTTTATTAGAAGAAAAACATCCAGAAGGAAAAGCATTAAAAGAAGTATTAAACGACAGAATAGCTACAATAGGAGAAAAATTAGACTTCAGAAGATTTGAAACTATAGCTTCAGAAGGACAAATAGCTGGATACATACATGGTGCTGGTAAAATAGGTGTTTTAGTTGAATTAGTAACTGAAGCTAGAGATGAAAAAGTATTAACATTAGGAAAAGATATAGCAATGCAAGTTGCTGCTATGAATCCTAAATATGTATCAAGAGACGACGTTGATGCTGAATACTTAGCTCATGAAACAGAAGTTTTAACTGCACAAGCATTAAACGAAGGAAAACCTGCTAACATAGTAGAAAAAATGATAAAAGGTAGATTAGAAAAAGAATTAAAAGAAGTTTGTTTATTAGAACAAACATTCGTTAAAGATTCTGATTATACAATAAAAAAATTAGTTGCTGAAGTAGCTAAAAACCTTGGTAGTGATATAAAAGTTGGTAAAGTAGTAAGATTCGAAGTTGGCGAAGGTATAGAAAAGAGAGAAGAAAACTTTGCAGAAGAAGTTGCTAAGCAACTTAAATAATCGACGACCACAAGAGAACACTTACGTGTTCTCTTTTTTATAATAAATAATAAAAAAGAATATACGTTAGGAGGATTTCTATGGATAAACCAAAATACAAAAGAGTATTATTAAAACTAAGTGGGGAAGCTTTAGCTGGAGATAAAGGTACTGGAATAAATAACGATGTTGTCAATGAAATTGCAGTAGCTATCAAAAAGGTTCAAGAAATAGGCGTTGAAGTCGCAGTAGTTGTAGGTGGAGGAAACTTCTGGAGAGGTAGAACTTCAGAAGGAATGGACAGAACTACAGCAGACTATATAGGAATGTTAGCAACAGTAATGAATGCATTAGCATTACAAGCTGCTTTAGAAAATATAGACGTACCTACTAGAGTTCAAACTGGTATTGAAATGAGACAAATAGCAGAACCTTATATCAGAAGAAGAGCAGTTAGACATTTAGAAAAAGAAAGAGTTGTAATATTTGGGTCAGGAACTGGAAATCCATACTTCTCAACAGATACAGCCGCAGCACTAAGAGCAGCAGAAATGGAAGCAGAAGTTATATTATTAGCTAAAAACGTAGATGGCGTATACGATAAAGATCCAAAGATATATGAAGATGCAAAAATGTTTGAAAAATTAACTTATCTTGATGTTATACAAAGAGAACTTAAGGTTATGGATTCAACAGCTACATCTTTATGTATGGATAATAAAATTCCAATAAAGGTATTTGAGCTTACAACGGAGAATATATTAAGAGCAGTATATGGTGAAAACATAGGTACAACTGTAGAATAATTATTAGATTAATTAGGAGGAACAAACATGAAAGAATTACAAAACAAATTACAAACAAAAATGGATAAGACAATAGAAGCTCTTAAATATGAATTTTCAACAATAAGAGCTGGTAGAGCAAACGCACAAATGCTAGACAAAATAAGAGTAGATTACTATGGAACTCCAACACCAATAAACCAAGTAGGATCTATATCTGTTCCTGAACCAAGAACTCTTCTTATCAACCCTTGGGATAAAAGTGCTATGAAAGAAATAGAAAAAGCAATAAGAAATTCTGACTTAGGACTTAATCCTACAAATGATGGAGACGTTATAAGATTAAATGTACCTGCATTAACTGAAGAAAGAAGAAAAGAATTAACTAAAAAAGCTAAAAAAGCTGCTGAAGAATTCAAAGTTAGAATAAGAAATGAAAGAAGAGACGCTAACGATAAACTTAAAAAAATGCAAAAAGACGGAGAAATAACTGAAGACGAATTAAAGAAGGGTCAAAACGACGTACAAAAATTAACTGACAAATATGTAAAAGAAATAGACGCTTTACTAGAAGTAAAAGAAAAAGACATAATGGCGGTATAATTTTGGAAGAGTATAATAGACTCTTAGGTCTTCATTTAGATGATGTAAAAAAATTTTTTGACGATAGAAATATTGAATATACTATTACAGAAATTCGAGGAAGAAAAGACAAGGATAAGCTTATAATTCCAAGAGTTATAAAGATATCTCAAAAAATAAATAGTATAGAATTAATTGTAACTTATTTTTCTGACTCCTTATCATAGGAGTCAGAAATTGTATTGGAGAGAAAATAAAATATGGACAATATGTTTTTTGATATAGATATGCAAAAATTGCCTAAACACATAGCCATCATAATGGATGGAAATGGAAGATGGGCGAAAAAGAGATTTTTACCTAGAACAGCTGGTCACAAAGCTGGTGTAGAAACTGTTAGAACTGTTATTAGAGAGTGCAAAAGATTAGGAATTAAATACGTAACTCTATATACTTTTTCTACAGAAAACTGGAAAAGACCTGCTCTAGAGGTAGAGACTTTGATGAATTTATTACAAACTTATTTAAAAAATGAAGTAGATGAATTAAATAGAAATAATGTAAAATTAACAGCTATTGGAGATATAGAAAAATTACCAAAGGCTTGTTTAGACGAACTAAAAAGAGCTATGGGATTAAC
>NZ_JALEXO010000038.1 GCF_022780145.1 Intestinibacter sp. | reverse complement strand
CAATAACATCTAGCATAGTTTTAGTCGCATTATCTCCTACTGAGTGGACATGTATAGAAAATCCCTCTCTATTAGCCTTATTAATTGCTATAGGTAGCTTATCTCTATCCCATAGAAATTCTCCACAGTAGTCGCTTCCCTTACCTGCTCCTAATTCATATGGCTCTATCAAGCTCCCAGTAGTTCCTTCAACTACACCATCTGCAAGTAATTTTACTGTGGTAGTTTTAAAGTAATCTGAGTCGAAATTATCCCTTATAGCTTTTATTCTGTCTATTTGTTCTATTGGATCCTCTCCTGGACTTATCGAAAATCCAGCTGAAATCCTCATTTTTAGTTTGTTTTCGTCTATTAGCTTCTTATAAACTTGTGGCTGTATACCCCATTTAAATCCAGAAAGTGATAAGATACTTGTGACTCCGAACTTGTGCATTTTCTGCTGGAATAACTCAAATGCCTTTTGGTATTGGTAATCTGTATATTCACCTTCTTTGACTAGATGGATTGCAGATTCCTTTAGAGTACCCCAAACCTTATTTGTATCGTCGTCGATTTCGATCTTGCCACCTGAAGGACATGGAGTATTTTCATCTATTCCAAACTTCTCAAATGCCTTGGAATTTAGCCATAAAGTATGACCATCGTATGCTCTTAGGATTATAGGAATGTCTCTAGAAACATCATCTAAATGTTCCTTTCTAGGACCCTTTGAGACCTCGTCTCCTTCAAAAATACCTAGAGACCATCCTCTTCCATATACTGTATCTATGCCTTTGTTTCTCTCTATAAAAGCCCTTATCGCGTCTTTGCACTGCTCTACAGAATCTAATCCGTACAAAGAAACCTCGTAAAGATCTGTCAATGCTGTACCGGGTGGATGAATATGGCTATCTATAAGCCCCGGAAGTACAGTATGCCCCTGAAGGTCGATTACTTTTAGTGAACCTTTGACTTCACCTGAATCTAGTGCACTCATCAAATCCAGAAAGTCAATAGACTCACCAAGTGCCAAACTTCTATCTATAAACTCCTGCGCACCCTCATTAGTTCCTACATACGCGATTTTATTTCCATCTATAACTAATGCCTCCTTCACACTGTTTTCAGAATCAACAGTATAAATCTTAGCATTTAATATTATTACCTGATTTTCCATTTTTACACCTTCTTTTTTGCACTTAAATTATAAGCGCTTTTGCCAAATCTTAAAGGCTCATGTCTTCTATATTTAAATCCTTAAGTGTCTTCATTTTACTTAAATTAGTCATATTTATATCAATTGGAGTGATAGATATATACCCGTTTTCAACAGCAAGTATGTCGCTATCGTCATCTTGAGGAATATCCGCTAAATCTCCACCTATCCAGACATATCTTTGACCCTTCAAGCTTTCTCTATTGTCCATTATATTATTATATACACGTTCACCTAATTTTGTTATTTTTACTCCCTTTTTGTCTCCTTTTGGTAAATTTATATTTAATGCCACACCGTTTAATTTATCTAAATTGCCTTGTAATTTTTCAATCAAATCAACTGTATATTTTGCAGCCTCCTCATAATCTTCTGTTGAAACATCATACGAATCACAAGAAATCGCAATAGATGGTTTCTTCTTTATAAGTCCTTCAACAGCAGCCGCAACTGTTCCAGAGTATATCACATCAGTTCCTAAATTTGGACCACTATTTATTCCACTCAACACCAAATCAATTTCAACATCATTTAAAATCGCCTCTAACCCAACCATCACACAATCGGCAGGTGTACCTGATGTTGAGTAAGCTTTTACATTTTCAGCTATAAATTCGTCGTTTATCAAAATCGGCTTGTGAAGTGTAATTCCATGACCGCTAGCACTTCTCGGACTGTCTGGCGCAACTACATATGTATTTGCTATTTTTGAGATTTCCTCAGACAAAATTTTTATCCCCTCTGCATTTATTCCGTCGTCGTTTGTTATAAATATGTTCATAATTTTCTCCTTTTAATATTATTTTGATTTATTTTATTATACCATAAGAGGATATTTCTTATAAAAATTCAATAAATAGTTTCTATTATTAATTTTTTGTAAAAACAAAAAAGACCGGAAAACCAGTCTCTTTTATTTATATAGTAACAGTTATCAAATCTATAACAATTATATATATTTTTAAATACTTAAATCCCTATTATATTAAAATTTACTATTTTAGTTCAAACTCATCTTCACTATAAGTTTCAAATTCATCATAATCAGATATAGTTATTTTACCTTCTACATTTTTTAAATCATCAATAGATTTAACATTTTTATTATCTTCACCATCTTCAAACCAGTATATTTCAGAATAATCTGTTTTACCTGCTGTAATATCTGTAGCCCAAAAAGGATCGTTCATAACACCATCGACACTTACATCTTCAACTGCAACCATTAAATGTTTCTTTTTCGTTTTATTAACTATAGTTACTTTATATCCAATTTCCCCCATGTCTTCATACTTTTCAGTTATAGTTACAGTTGCATAATCATTGTCAACTAATACAATTTCTTCTTTGTTTTTATCTTCTTGATTTTTTGATTTTACATCACTACTTGAAACATTAGAAGCTGGAGCATCAGAACTACACCCTACAAAACTCAAGCATAAAATAAAGCATGCAATAATACTTATTAGTTTTTTCATAAAATTCCTCCTGATATTTAAATACTTTCTGTTAATTTATTAATTAAATTAACCTGCCCTATAGCAAAGTATATCATATTTTTATCCTTTATTCTACATTAGTAGTATATTTATTTTTACAATTGTAGAACTTTTTATTGATTTTAATTCTACATATGTAATACTATTATATTATCACAGTATCATAAAACGGGAGGTATTATTTTGAATAAAAAAATCAAAAGAATCATTATATTTTTTATTTCATGTGCAATTTTAACTGGAATTGTATTTTTCATAAAACAAAAGCATGATAATAATATCGAAAAAACATATATCGATTATGTAGAAAACACGCTTATTCCTAAATACGGTAAATCTTCTTTGTATTTAGAAAATGGTAATAATTTAGATATAGAAGGAGAAAAATTATTAGATAAAAATGTAGAAGGAATTTTATTTTACAAAATTGTAGATTTAAACGGAGACTCTAATAAAGATTTATTAGTTCTTAGATCAAATATAAAACATAATTTAGATTATGAAGGCAGTATAAGTAATAAGCTAATATATGATATATATACAATAGATAATAAAAAAATAAAACAAATAAAAATAGAAAAAAATAACTTTTATTTATTAGGAGATTATTTAAATGATCCTAAAAAAAGCACAACTGAATATAGCTTATTTACTAATAAAAATAAATCACAAACATATTTTTGTACTAACTATTTAATTATTTCTAATTTTAAAAAAGATTTTTATTTTTCTTTAAATATATTTAAGCCAAATACAAATATTTTTTCTTCTACATATGAATTAAATGTAGATGTAGACGAAAGATATATGCCTCAAAAACCTTTTAGAATACTTTCCTTTGATATAGATTATGACTTAATATTTAAAAATAAAACTGATTTAAAAAATAAATGTATTTCTGATACTCAAAAGTATGGACTTAATAACCTTATTGAAAATATCTTTGATGATGCTGAAAATAAATCTTTTACTGATATTTCAAAATTAAATAATATTGATAAAATTATAAGTATAAAAATTAAATAAAATACAAAATAGAGTATTATACTAACTGAATCTATTCACTATAATACTCTATTTTAAAAAAAATTATTTATTTTTATTTATTTTTTTTAAAGTAATATCTGACATATCTATTATGTCAGAATCCTTAGGAACGACACCTCTAGCTTTACATCGTTTTTCATGAAACTCTCTTACCTCTGGAGGAGCATCCTTATATGTATAAGTATACACACTTATAGTAAAAATATCATTCTCTTCATACTCTGTTTTTAATAAATAATCAAATTCCAAGTTGACAAAGCTACCTAAAGTAATAGCAAAAATAGCAACCGCAGCAAAATATCCTGCCTTTAATTTTTTTACAAATAAATCCTGTAATCTTCTCTTTAATTTTTTAGAATCACTGAAGCTCATATAATATTCTTTTTCAAATTTTTCTTTTAAATTAATAGAATATTTTACAGAATTCGTTATAGCTAATCCGTATTCTTTCTTCTCATCAAAGGTTCTATCCTTGACTACTCTTTGGTCACAAGACAGTTCACAGTCATTTTCCATAACATGGATTAACAAATATACTAGAGGATTAAACCAGTATACTATTCTAATCAAGAAGCAAATTAATTTTATTAAATTGTCCTTATACTTGTAATGTGTCAACTCATGTCTCAAAATCCAAGATATTTCTTCACAACTATATCCCACATTAGGCACTAATATATACGGTCTAAAAACTCCTATCAAACAAGGTGATTTTACATAATCGCAGTATCTTATGACTATATTTTTATCAACACTCATTTCATTTTTCACTTCATTAAATATAGCAGTAAAATCGTCATCTACATCATAAGACAATTTTTTAATCATCTTTTTATATTTAAGATACGTCATAATTGAATATATCGATAAAATCATCACACCAATTAAATAGAATACAAATATATAAAAATACGTGTCAAATTCTATACTACTTTGCATCGACACTACCATATCACTTACTTGACTTATTTTATTTTTTTCAGAAAAAGTATATTTAATTGGAATTTCTAGAGGAACAATCAACCTGATTATTACAAATAACCAAATATAATAATTTAAATTTTTGCTGTATCTTTTGAGCCAAGTTGTCTTTAATAATAATATAAATAAGATCAGAACAGAAGATATTATCGTTGTTTTCAATAAATTAATGATTACATCTTGTATGCTAAACATTTACTATTTATCTTCCTTTAAATTTGTCAGCCAATCTTGAATATCCTCTAGCTCGTTTTTCTCTATTTTACATTTATCATTTAATGACGACAATAAATTTTTTATAGAGCCTTGGTAAAATGTATCCATAAAATTAGCTGTTTCGTAATCTACATAAGCGTCTTGTTTTATTAGAGGCTCATAGTAAGAATATCTGCCTATTTTCTCCACGCTCAAAAATTCCTTTTTTATTAATCTAGACAAAACAGTTAATGTAGTCGTCTGCTTCCAGCCGTTTCCTTCTGACATTTCTGTAATTATTTCTTTAGATGAAAGCTTTTTATTTTGAGACCAAATATACTGCATTACTTGTAGCTCTGAATTCGGTAATTTAGATATAGACATAGACTTCGCCATCCTTTCGTTATTTTTATTAATATCTATATTAGAGTATTTTTTTTATTTTTTCAATTAGTATTACTCCTTTTACTTGGCTTTATGTTGACATTATTTTTTGATTGATATACTATTTAAATATAAAATACTACATTTGTAGTATATGATTCATAATACATTATATATAGGGGGTTAAGATACATGAAAAAAACAGCAAAATATTTTTTGTCTATTCTAATATCATTTGCCATGATTTTAGCAATAGGCTCAATAAACAAGTCTAATCAATCCTTTGCTTATCAAAAATACAATGACTTTGTGTATTCTAGTGATGCAGGAGTTGTAACTATTAGAGGCTACATTGGAGATGAAAAAAACGTAACAATACCAGAACAAATATACTATACTCCAGTTGCAATTATTGCTCCAGAAGCATTTGTAAATTGTGAATTTGAAAATATAACAATACCTAAAACAGTAACTAATATTGGCGGAGGGGCTTTTTTTGAATGTTGTAATTTAAAAAATATAATTGTAGATAAAGATAACAGCAATTTTTCTGACTACAATGGCATTTTATATAATAAAAACAAAACGACTTTAATAAAATGTCCTCGAAAAAATGAAAATCCTTCTATCTTAGATGGCACAACTAAAATAGAAGATACAGCACTTGCATCTACTAAAATAAAAAATATAGTTATTCCGGATTCTGTAAAGCATATAGGTGGTGGAGTATTTTATGGTACTCATTTAAATAGTATAACTATCCCTAATTCTGTCAATTATATAGATACAGAATATATGCTTGAAGAAGCGGACGAAGATTATGGCTATATTTTTGGTCAAACTAACGTAAATGAAATATGGCTACATAAGGATTCATATGCTTATAATTTTTTAAAGGATAAATATAAAAATCAAATTAAGCTAATCGACAAAAAATCAACACTAAATATAACTGGACAAAATTATCCTAAAACTATATCATATGGAAGTCCCTTTACTTTAACAGGGAAAATAACTTCAAACTACAAATTAATATCTGTAAGTGTCCAAGTACTAGATAAAAACGGCAAAGCTGTACCTACAGCATCAAAAGAAATATGCCCTTATTCATACACATACTCAAAAATCGATTCAGGTATAAAATTTGGAACACTTCCAGAAGGAAATTATACATATAAAGTTACAGCTACAGATCAAAGCGGTACTAAAAAAACATTGATAAACAAAGATTTCAAAGTTGTAAAACAACAAGTAAACGACGTTACAGGACTTAAATACACAAGCACAACTTCAAGTACAAAACTATCTTGGAACAAGACAAGTGGCGCAAACGGCTATGAAGTATGGATGTATAAATCTTCATTAGGAGATTATACAAAGGTAAAAACTATAACAAGTAGCTCTACCCTTTCATATACAAGAACTGACTTAACATCTGCTACTATGTATAGATATAAAGTTAGAGCTTATAAGATAGTTACTGGCGTTAAATATTATGGAGATTTTACAGATGAATTTGTAACAGGAACTAAGCCTCTTACTCCATATATCTCAGTTTCAAGTACTCAAAAAGGGAAAATAAAAGTAACTTGGAGTCATATATCATCTAAGACTACTGGATACCAAGTTTATAGAGCAACTAGTAGATATGGAACATATACTAGAATTGCTACTATAGAAGATGATAATGTTAGAAGAAGTTATACTGATAGTCAAAGAACTTCTAATAAAACTTATTACTACAAAGTAAGAGCTTATAGAGCTCTAAAAGACGGAAGTAAAGTTTACAGCTCATATAGCTCTGTCAAATCTATAAAAGCTAAATAAATTAATTGAG
Source organism: Intestinibacter sp. (assembly GCF_022780145.1). GTDB lineage: Bacteria > Bacillota > Clostridia > Peptostreptococcales > Peptostreptococcaceae > Intestinibacter. Next base: position 3,625 of record NZ_JALEXO010000038.1, on the reverse strand, counting down.
GTATAAGCGAATTTACAAATGCTTATACCTCATAAAAATCATACTAAAAAATATTTATCCTTCAAAATTTTATGTAGGTTTATCATTGCAAATGCATAGCAAAGATCGCTTACTGCTTCGATGTTTTCATTCAAGGCGTTTACCAAGAATGCAACTATGAAAAATAGTGAAAGTACTTCAGAAACATAGTATATAACTTTGCCCTCCTTTTTTTCATTCTCCTGTTTGATTTGCTGTACCTGTTCTTGGTTTACAGGCATTCCACAGTTCATGCAAAATTGGTCTTTGTTTTCGTCGATAAAATTTCCACATTGTTTACAATACATCGTTACTACACCCCTTTTTTTGTATGATTTTATTATAGTAGGTCGATTTTTAAATCTGTAATTTGCGTTTTTAGGTTAGTTTGATTGAAAATAAAAACAGCCATATTTGAGCGGTTAAACTCTCGTATGGCTGTTTTTTATTAAATATCAAAAGGTGTGTCTTTGATTAGATTTAATTTTTGTTTACAGAACACTGCAACTTCTTCATCTGATGCTTTTTCTGCTACTTTTAACAAATTTTCAAATAAGCTTTGCATTCGATTCATGTATTGATTATCCAACTCTATAGTAAATTCTTCAGATAAAATATATTCGTTTATTTTATCTTCTTCAAGTAACTTTAATAGAAATTCTATATCATCGTATTTATCACTTATACTGTTATCTAAATTTGGACTGTTACAAACACCTATTACAAATAAATAATATTTTATACTATTTTTAAAATCTGATTTTTTATTCAACAGTTCAGCTATATCTTGATATATATAAGCAAAGCTGTAATATTTATCCGATTTAAAATCACTGCTATCCCTATGTTTATTTATACAATCAATCTCCATATTTAAGTATTTTATGGCTTCATCGTAATCTTTTTTATCGTCATAGGCTCTAGATATGCTTTTACATAATCCATTATATTTACTATACGAAATAGAAATTCTATCCCACATATCTAGGTTTTCCTCTTCCTCGTAAAATTCTCCGGTAAAAAGGCCATATCCACTTAAATTGTCAAGTGCTTTTTTGTAACATTTTATTGCCATATCGTAATTATGACAGGCATTATAATTATCTGCAGCTTTTTCATATTCTGATACAGAAGACACTATCCATTTCTCGCTATGTTTTATATTATACTCAGCTATATAATAATAATCGCATTGACTTCTATAATTATCACTAAGTTCAAAATCATCACAGTAATAATATAATTGATCTAAAATCATATTTTTCTTGTACTCATCGAAAAAATTATTTTGTTTTAGTATTTCATATGCGTTCAAATAATCATTATATATGTCTTCTTTGTCTGCATAGATTTCTCCTTTTATATTTGCTAACTGATATATCAAATCAAATTGAAGTTTAAAATTATCTAAATTAAACTCATCGTATAACTCAACACCTTCTTCTATAGAATTTATAGCTTTTTCTTCTTCATACTCTTTTATGTAAATTTCACTAGCTAAAACACAATTTCTACAAATTTGCTCTACAATGTTTAAATCATCTTTAGATAAATTATGATCTATTAGAGATTCTTTATAAAATTCTGACTGCAGGTTTATAATATCAGCCATTTCACTTCCTAAATCTGACTTGCTATTTTTATGATACATATCCATGGCAAAATCTAAATATTTTTGGCTTTTACTTTTATCCTCGTTTTTTAATATGTTTATTAACTCATAACATACTGCCATATACAATTTTTTAGGATAGTTTTCATCTGGATTTAACTCTATTTGATTCAATTCGTAATCTAATAAATCTTCTAATGTATCTACGGCCGTTTTATTTTGTCCATTTAGTACATATAATTTTGATAACTCGATTACTGATGAACCTTTATTGACATACTCACGGCTTTCATCATTTTCTACTATCTTTTTTGAATATTTTATAGCATTTTCATAATCATCTCTGCGCAAATATATTTCGATTATTTTTTCATATATTTCTTCTATGAGATAGGTTCCACCTATATCATCCATGTTGATATAATTGTCATCTTCCGTATTAAAATAATTATATTCTTCTTTTTTGTAGTGATTAAGTGCTTTATCGTACTCTCCAAGCTCTAGAGCTAAATCCCCTAAAACCTTATGATCTAAAGGTTCTCTATTTATAAATTTATCAAATAACATCTTCTATTCTCCCATGTATAATTCTCCATAATAAAGTGCTTTTTTATTATCTTTTATTATATCTTGATTTAGTATAATGTCCATAGAATCTGCCATATAAAATTGATATAATTCGTAGCAAATATCCTTTGTCTGCTCATCTTCTAGACCTAAAATTTCTTTTTTAATTTCAAAGCTCTCTACTAAACATTTTTCAAAATAAGATAGGTATTTCTTTATCTGAGCTCCTTCTAATTCTCTGTCAACATCACCAAATTTATTAACCATAACTTTTGCAATTTCTATATACTGGTTAGCAATTTCTAAACTTGTATATCCATATTTATTTGATTTTATTTCTATACTTTTGTCAAAAAAATATTCCATATTTTCTAAAGCCCTATCTAATTTTTCATCTTCATCCAATATACTTCTCCAGCCACCATATGAACTTGAAATATATTTTACAGAAGAAGAGCCTATATCAAAACAAACCCCTGCAAGCTCGTCATCTATCATATTTAGCTCTTCGTAAATATCCACTGCTTTGTCGTAATAATCAAAACATTTTTCCTTAGAGCGACTAGATAGTAAATTTGCAAACTCATCATAAAATTTGGCAAGTTCAACTGTGCATCCACTAATTCTCTCTGCAAATATACTGATTAGCTTTATATATTGATTTCTTTTTTGGATATTATTTTTAATTCTCATAGTCGCCATTTCTGTCATCTTATTTGTAATCAGCTCACAAACAGCGGCATCTGGTTTTAATTTGTTGTAGACAAGATCTATTATTATTTGATGTAGAGAAATTCTATCGTCTCTAAATTCCATCCAGCCCTTGTCGATTAGTGAATTTATGCTATCTACATCGTCTATGCCACACCACTTCATAAATTCTAGCTTGTCGATTTTGACGTTTGCGATTAGAGACATATTCATAAGGATGTATTTTTCGAAGTTGCTTAGTTTTGCAGTATTAAACACTACTTCTAGGTGCATCATAATCGATTTGTTGTTTAGCTTTTTATCTTTTCTCAGCTTTACTTTGTCCTTGTTGGCGCTAGTTATGCCCTCTAGACTTTTTAGCTTGTCGTATAAAATTATCGGCTCTATTTCACTGGTTCTAAGCTGTTTGGCGATTAATTCGACTGTCATCGTATGTCTGTCTACGATTTCGATTATATCGTCTATTATTTTTCTGTCGTCTTCTGAATAATCTATCTTGTTGTAGCTGTAAAATAGTGCCTGCAAGTCAGCTATATCCTTGAACTCTTCTACCTCTATTTGATGGTAATTGTAGTCTGTAAAATCATTTCTAGTCGTGATAATAAATTTGCAGCCTGAGTTTATCAGATCTTCTAGGTTTTCGTCCTCGTCGACATCGAAGTTATCCACAATTATCAAGGTTCTGTCGTCTGATAGCTCGCAGATTTTTTCTAGCTT